>NZ_JBHWDV010000006.1:0-197103 GCF_042734445.1 Streptomyces sp. NPDC059649 | reverse complement strand
GGTTGATAGGCCAGATATGGAAGCGCCGTAAGGTGTGGAGTTGACTGGTACTAATAGGCCGAGGGCTTGTCCTCAGTTGCTCGCGTCCACTGTGTAGGTTCTGAAGTAACGACCGTTGAGTCATGATTCCGGTTGGTTATCTTCATAGTGTTTCGGTGGTCATAGCGTTAGGGAAACGCCCGGTTACATTTCGAACCCGGAAGCTAAGCCTTTCAGCGCCGATGGTACTGCAGGGGGGACCCTGTGGGAGAGTAGGACGCCGCCGAACAATTCTTCAGCTCCGGTCCCTGAACCCTCGTGGTTCAGGGACCGGAGCTTTTTTGTTCTGATTTTCGGGTGGTGGGCGTAACTCGACGTTCACCTCATCTGACCAGGATCCCCGTCATGCGGACAGTGGGAACGCTCAAGTCGGCCGGGGTGCGTGCCGGGGACGAGGTCGTGGTGCCGGCGTACGGCAACGTCGAAGTGGCCCGGGCCGTCGCGGAGTTGGGCGCGGTGCCGGTGTTCGCGGAGGTGGATGCGGACAGCTACTGCCTGGATCCGGCCTCGGTGGCCGACGTGGTGTCCAGCCAGACGGTGGCGGTCGTCGCGGTCCACAAGTTCGGGCGACCGGCGGACGTCGGACGGCTGCGTGAAGTCGGGCAGCGGCACGGGCTGTTGGTCCTGGTGGAGGACGAGGCCGGGGCGGATCCGGCGGGTTCGGAGCAGCGCCGGGCACATGCGGCATATCTGGACGACCGGCTGAACGGGGTCCGGACGCCGGCGCCGGCGTCGGGGCACCTCTACGCGCAGTACGTGGTGCGGGTGCCGGGGAACGGCCGGCCGGACCGGGACGCGTTCGCGCGGACCTTGCGGGCCAAGGGAGTTGGCTGCCGGGTGCCCGTGCAGGCGCCGGTGTACCGGCTGCCGGGGCTGCGGCGGGACGTGTTCCTGCCGGAGACCGAGCGGGCGGTGGACGAGACCCTGGCGCTGCCGGTGCACGCCGGGATGTCGCGGCGGGAGCTGCAGAAGATGGTCAGTGCCTGCAATGCGCTCGGTGGATTGCTGCAGCCGGCGTTTTAGGAGCGGCCGGGCCGGTTCGTGAACGCCGCGGAGTTGGGGTAATATTCTTTCTGTTGCCGGCCCCAATAGCTCAGTCGGCAGAGCGTCTCCATGGTAAGGAGAAGGTCTACGGTTCGATTCCGTATTGGGGCTCAAGGGACAAAGGCCCCCGCCGAATGGCGGGGGCCTTTGGCGTATCTGACGGCGGGTGAGAGGGCCTCAGTTCGTCAGTTCTCCTCAGTTCTGTGCGGCCTCGATATAGGCCAGGCCGTGTGCGCCGGAAATTCCGGTGCGCTCGGGACTGAGGGTGGCCACGGTCTGCAGGGTGTGGAGGTCGATGACGGTGACGGTGCCGCAGGCGTTTCCGGAGACGTAGGCCCGGCGGCCGTCGGGGGAGGAGGTCACGGTGAGGGGGAAGCGACCCACCTCGACCTCGCCGATCGGGGTGAAGGTTTCCGGGGCGTGGACGGTCAGGACGCCGGGCTCGGGGTCCGGGCGCAGGGCGCCGGTGAGGAGCGTGCCGTCGGTGGTGAGGTGGACGGGCATGACGTGGCCCTTGGTGGGCAGGGTGCGGACGGTCTCGTCGGTGGTGGTGTCGATGATGTGCAGGGCCGGTTCGGCTTGGTTGCGGGAGACGGGGTCGGCCTTGGGGGTGGCGACGATGAGTCGGCGGCCGTCGGGGGTGAGGGCCAGGCCCTCGCTGCCGGGGACCGGGATGCGGTCGGTGAAGACGCCGTGGTCGAGGTCGAGGACGGAGACGAACGGGGCCTCCTTGTTGGTGGTGTAGCCGCGCCTGCCGTCGGGGGTGACGACGAGCCAGTGCGGGCCGGGTGCCATGGCGGGGATGCGGCCGAGGCGGGCGTGGGTGCGGCTGTCGAGGACCAGCACACCGCCGGGCTCGGTGTCGGTGGCTTCGACGCTGACGTAGAGGCGGGACCGGCGGCGGTCCAGGGCCAGGCCGTGCGGGCCGTGGTCGGGACGGAGGTCGAGGGTCGTGACGACGGTGTGGGTGTCGACGTCGATGACGGTGAGCTCGTGGGAGCGGCCTTCGTTGGCGTCGTAGTAGCCCGAGCGGTAGGTGCTGGAGCAGTACAACAGCCGGTGGTCCGGGTCGAAGCAGAGTTCGTGGGGCTGTGGGGGCGCGTCGACGACGGCGAGCAGTTCGTGGCCGGTGGCGTCGAGGAAGGTGACGGTGGAGCCGGTCTGGCTGATGACGGCGAGCTGATCGCCGGTGGTGGTGGTCATGGGCCGATCGTGCGCGGGCGTGGAGGTTGACTCCAGTGCAGGGCGGTCAGAGGTGCCTTGCACGGCGCGCAAGGTTGCTGGTGGCCCAGGGCGGGCGACCGTGGGGGTGTGGGGCGGGTCACAGGAGGGTGGCCCGCCCCGGGGTCAGCCGGCCTGGCGCTGGGGCTCCGGAACGCGCATGGCGAGGATGGCCATGTCGTCGGAGGCCGGTTCGGCGGCGAAGCGTTCCACGGCGCGCAGCACACGGGCGGCGACGGCGCCGGCGGTCAGGCCCGTGCAGGTGGTCAGGACGTCGGTGAGGCCGTCGTCGCCGAGCATGCGGGAGCCCTCGCGGCGCTCCGTGACGCCGTCGGTGACGCACAGCAGGACGTCGCCCGGGTCGAGGGTGACGGTCTGCTCGTAGAGTTCGAGGTCGTCCATCACGCCCAGCAGGGGCTGGGGTTCGGCGGCCGGTTCGACCGTGCCGTCCTGGCGCAGCCGGAGCGGCAGGGGGTGGCCGGCGCAGACGACCTTGAGGAGGGCGCTGCCGTCGTCCTGCGGCCAGAGCTCGCCGTAGAGGAGGGTCAGGAAGCGGCTGCGGGCGCCCTCGTCGAGGATGGCGGCGTTGAGGCGTTCCAGGACGGCGGGGCCGCCGAAGCCCTCGCGGGCGAGCAGGCGGAGGGCGTGCCGGGCGAGGCCGGTGACGGCGGCGGCCTCCGGGCCGGTGCCGCAGACGTCGCCGATGGCGAAGCCGTAGGCGCCGTCACGGATCGGGAAGAGGTCGTAGAAGTCGCCGCCGACCTCGTTGCCCTCGCCGGCCGCGCGGTAGATGACCTCGACCTCGACGCCGGCGATGTCGGGCAGCTCCGGCGGCAGCAGGCTGCGCTGGAGGGACTGGCTGATGGCCGTGCGCTCGGAGTAGAGGCGGGCGTTGTCCAGGGCGAGGGCGGCCCGGCGAGAGAGGTCCTCGGCGAGTTCGAGGATCTCCTGGCGGAAGTGCTCCTCGGTGGGCTTGCCGAGGGTGAGCATGCCGATCACGCGGTTACGGGCGACGAGGGGGAGCACGACGGTCTCGCCGCCGACCGCGGCGGCGGTGGCGAGGGTGGCGCCGGGGCCGCTGGAGGGCCGTGCGGCGTGGCCCAGGCCCAGGCTGCGCATGGAGGTGCGCAGCGCGGCGTCATGGGCGGCGTCGCTGGGGGCGGTCCAGACGCGGGCGCCGGGGGTGGGGACCGGCTCGGGCGGGTCGACCTTCATCAGGAGGGTCTTCAGGCCGTCGATGCGGTCCTCGTCCTCGTGCAGGACGTACGACAGCTCCGGTTCGGAGGCCTGGTCGGCGACGGTGTAGACCGCGCACCAGGTGGCGAGGGTGGGGACCGTCATCTGGGCCATCAGGGCCAGCGTCTGGTCGCGATCGAGGGTGCCGGCGAGCAGGTCGGACGCCTCGACGAGGAACGACAGCGAGCCGCGGCGGAGCTTTTCGAGTTCGGTCAGCCGGGCGCGTTCGACGGCGAGGGCGATGCGGTCGGCGGCGAACTGGAGGCGGAGGGCCTCTTCGTTGGTGTAGCGGCCGGGGCTTTCGGCGGCCACGCCGAGGGAGCCGGTCAGCCGTCCTTCGACCTTGAGGGGGACGGTGACGACGGAGCGCATGCCGGTGCCGCTGAGCAGCGGGACGGCGCCGGGGACGGCGGTGAGGTCTTCGTGGACGGCGGGCATCCGGGCGGAGCCGTAGCGTCCGGAGCCGGCCTCGACGGGGACGCGGGCGAAGCGCTGGCGGGCGGAGGGCAGACCGGTGGAGGCACGGACCTCGAGTTCGGTCTCGTCGTCGGTGGCGAGCAGGAGGTAGGCGGCGTCGCCGTCGAGCATGTCGCGGGCGCGTTCGACGGTGCGCTGGAGCAGGCCGTCGAGGTCATCGGGGGCAGGGGAGCCGATGAAGACCTCGAACGGGTCGGAGGGGTGGGCCGTCGACCGGGCGGTCTGGGCGGTCTGCGTCGCGCTGTCGCCGGCGGGGGTGCGCTGGGGGCTCTGGAGGATCGCGCGTTCGTGGTCGCGGACCAGCAGGCAGACCGTGGAGGCCTCGCCGTCGGCGTCGCGGACGCGCAGGTGGGAGGCGTAGACGGGGACGACCCGGCCGTCGGCGCCGCGCATGCCGTAGGAGCCCTCCCAGCGGGAGAGCTGGAGCGCCTCGGCGATGCCGGTGCCGGTGCCGGGGGTGTGCGGCCAGGCGGCGAAGTCGGTGAGGGGTTTGCCGATGACCAGTTCGGGGTCGTAGCCGAAGAGGTCCTGGGCGTCCTCGTTCCAGAAGCTGATGCAGCCGCCGCGGTCGATCTGGATCACCGCGACGCGGACCCGGGCGTCGGTGACCGGGAGGGCGTCGACGGGGAGGGCGGGGCCGGCGGAGCGGGTGCCGGCGGGGCGCTCGGGGAGGTCGAGCTGGAACCAGACGTGTTTCTGGGCGGCGGTGTATTCGACGCCCCAGCGGGCGGCCAGGGCGCCGCAGAGGAGCAGTCCGCGGCCGCCCTCGCGGTCCGGGTGGACGATGACCTGGCCGGCGTTCTGGAGCGGAATTTCCCGTTCGGGGTAACGGTCGGCGACGGAGATCTTGACGCCGACGTCGTTGCGCTGACACAGGACGTCCGCGGCGGTGCCGGCGTGCACGACGGCGTTGGTGACCAGCTCGCTGGTGAGGACGACGGCGTCGTCGACGATGTCGGCGCAACCCCAGCCCTGGAGGGTGTCACGGACGAACGCACGGGCGGTGGCGACCGAGCGCCCGACCGGTTCGAAGGTTGCGGCGGCCCGCGCGGTGATCACTGGTCTCCTCATGCGTGTGTCGGTGATCTGCTCCCCCATGGTCGCGGCGCCCCTCCGGAATTACCTGGTGTGCTCGTGCCACCGCCCGTACGCGAGGTCACGCGGGCCGGGTGGACAGCCGTATGCCAGGTTACTTACCTTCGCCGCGGCCGAGGATGCCGGTCACGTGTGTTTCCGCCCCAATCGTGCCGTGGGACGGTGTGCGATGCTGCCGAACTGTTATGGCCTGGTTGGGCCATGGTGAAACACTGGGCAAGTATCAAGAGAAAGCCCGGGTAGAACGGTCGACCCTGCGGGAGGGACACGGTGGAGTCTGGCGCAGCGGCGCGGGGCGCAAGCACGCGCGCGAAAGGCGGACGATCCCGGAACAACGGGACGACCGAGGTGGATACGGCTGCGCTGAATCGGCTGTTGGTCGCTCTGGTCGCCATGCGGGACGGGAACTTCCGCAAGCGGCTCACGGTTTCCGGCGATGGCGTCATGTCGGAGATCGCGGCGGTCTTCAACGAGGTTGCGGATCGCAATCTGCATCTGACGGGCGAGCTGGCGCGCGTGCGCCGGGTCGTCGGACGTGAGGGAAAACTCACCGAGCGGCTGGAGGTCGGCGCCGCCGAAGGCTCCTGGGCCGCGGCCATCGACGCCTCGAATGCGCTGGTCGACGACCTGGTGCGGCCGGTTTCCGAGGTCGGCCGGGTGCTCTCGGCGGTGTCCGAAGGCGATCTGGAACAGCGCATGGATCTGCGCTCGCGCAGTTCGGACAGCTCTTCGGAGCATCCCCTGCGCGGTGAATTCCTGAAGGTCGGCCGGACGGTCAACGGCCTGGTGGACCAGCTCTCCGCGTTCACCGACGAGGTCACGCGGGTGGCCAGTGAGGTCGGCACGGAGGGCAAGCTCGGCGGCCAGGCGCGGGTGCGCGGTATGTCGGGTTCGTGGAAGGACCTCACGGATTCCGTCAACACCATGGCGTCCCGGCTGACCGCCCAGGTGCGGGACATCGCGCTGGTCACCACGGCCGTCGCCAAGGGTGATCTGTCGCGCAAGGTGACGGTCCATGTCGCCGGCGAGATGCTGGAGCTGAAGAACACCGTCAACACGATGGTGGACCAGCTGTCCTCGTTCGCCTCCGAGGTGACCCGGGTCGCCCGTGAGGTCGGTACGGAGGGCGAGCTCGGCGGTCAGGCCCAGGTCCCCGGTGTGGCCGGGGTGTGGAAGGACCTGACGGATTCGGTCAACCTCATGGCCGGCAACCTCACCGCCCAGGTGCGCGGGATCGCGCAGGTCACCACGGCCGTGGCCAACGGTGACCTGTCGCAGAAGGTGACGGTCAGCGCACGCGGCGAGGTCGCTCAGCTCGCCGACACGATCAACACCATGACCGAAACGCTGCGTACCTTCGCGGACGAAGTGACGCGGGTGGCGAACGAGGTCGGGGCCGAGGGGCAGCTCGGCGGGCAGGCGCAGGTTCCGGGTGCGGCGGGCACGTGGAAGGACCTCACCGATTCGGTGAACAACGCCTTCCGGAACCTGACGGCCCAGGTGCGGGACATCGCACAGGTGACGACGGCGGTCGCCAACGGCGATCTGTCGCAGAAGGTCACCGTCGATGTGGCCGGGGAAATGCTGGAGTTGAAGAACACCGTCAACACGATGGTGGACCAGCTCTCCTCCTTCGGTGCCGAAGTGACGCGGGTGGCACGGGAGATCGGCGTCGAGGGTGAGCTGGGCGGCCAGGCCGCGGTGCCCGGCGCGGCGGGGACGTGGAAGGACCTCACGGACTCCGTCAACACCGCGTTCCGCAACCTCACCGGTCAGGTGCGCAACATCGCGCAGGTGACCACCGCGGTCGCCAACGGCGATCTGTCGCAGAAGGTCACCGTCGACGTCTCCGGCGAGATGCTCCAGCTGAAGAACACCGTGAACACCATGGTGGACCAGCTGTCGTCGTTCGCCGACCAGGTGACGCGGATGGCCAGGGACGTCGGTACGGAGGGCCGGCTGGGCGGTCAGGCCCGGGTGGACGGCGTCAGCGGCACCTGGAAGGAGCTCACCGACTCCGTCAACTTCATGGCGGGCAACCTCACCTCGCAGGTGCGGCAGATCGCCCAGGTGACGACGGCGGTGGCGCGCGGTGACCTGTCGCAGAAGATCGACGTCGATGCGCGCGGCGAGATCCTGGAGCTGAAGAGCACCATCAACACGATGGTCGACCAGCTCTCCGCGTTCGCCGAGCAGGTCACCCGGGTCGCCCGGGAGGTCGGTACGGACGGCCGGCTGGGCGGTCAGGCACAGGTGCCCGGTGTGGCCGGTGTCTGGCGCGATCTGACCGACTCCGTGAACGGCATGGCCGGCAACCTCACGGCCCAGGTGCGCAACATCGCGCAGGTCGCCACGGCCGTCGCGCGCGGTGATCTGTCGCAGAAGATCGACGTGGACGCCCGGGGCGAGATCCTGGAGCTGAAGAACACCCTGAACACCATGGTCGACCAGCTCTCGTCCTTCGCGGAGCAGGTCACCCGGGTCGCCCGCGAGGTGGGCACCGAGGGCATCCTGGGCGGCCAGGCCGAGGTGCAGGGCGTCAGCGGTACGTGGAAGGACCTCACCCAGTCCGTCAACTTCATGGCGAACAACCTGACGTCGCAGGTGCGCAACATCGGTGAGGTGACGACCGCGGTCGCCCGCGGTGACCTGTCGAAGAAGATCACCGTCGACGCCAAGGGCGAGATCCTCGAACTGGTCACGACCGTCAACACGATGGTCGACCAGCTGTCGCTGTTCGCGGAGCAGGTGACCCGGGTCGCCCGTGAGGTCGGTACGGAAGGCCAACTGGGCGGCCAGGCAAGGGTTCCGGGCGTCACCGGCATCTGGAAGGACCTCAGCGACAACGTCAACCTGATGGCCAACAACCTGACCATCCAGGTGCGGAACATCTCGCAGGTCTCCGCGGCGGTCGCCAACGGTGACCTGACGAAGAAGGTCACGGTCGAGGCGCGCGGCGAGGTCGCTCAGCTCGCCGACACGGTCAACACGATGGTCACGACGCTGTCGTCGTTCGCCGACGAGGTCACGCGGGTGGCCCGTGAGGTGGGCACCGACGGCATCCTGGGCGGTCAGGCCCGGGTCCCCGGCGTCGCCGGGACGTGGAAGGACCTCACCGAGTCCGTGAACTCGATGGCCAACAACCTGACCGGCCAGGTCCGCAACATCGCGATGGTCACCACCGCCATCGCCAAGGGCGATCTGACCAAGAAGATCGACATCGATGCGCGCGGCGAGATCCTCGCGCTGAAGACCACCATCAACACCATGGTCGACCAGCTGTCGTCCTTCGCCGAGCAGGTCACCAGGGTGGCCCGCGAAGTGGGTACGGAGGGCCAGCTGGGCGGTCAGGCGCAGGTGCGGGGCGTGGCCGGCACCTGGCGGGACCTGACCGAGTCGGTGAACGAGATGGCCGGCAACCTGACCCGGCAGGTGCGCGCCATCGCCGCGGTCGCCGCGGCGGTCACCCTCGGCGACCACAACGTCCGGATCGACGTGGACGCGGCCGGCGAGATCCTGGAGCTCCAGGACAACGTCAACACCATGATCGCCACGCTCCGCGAGACCACCCTCGCCAACGAGGAGCAGGACTGGCTCAAGGGCAACCTCGCCCGGATCTCCGCTCTGATGCAGGGCCGGCGCGACCTCAAGGACGTCGCCACGCTCATCATGAGCGAGCTGTCGCCCGCGGTCTCCGCCCAGCACGGCGCGTTCTTCCTGGCGGCGCAGCCGGACAGCCAGGAGATCGGCGCGGACGGCGGTGAGTCGGGCGAGTACGAGCTGCGGCTGATGGGCTCGTACGGCTACACCGGGGGCAACATGCCCACCACCTTCAAGCCCGGCGAGACGCTGATCGGCACGGCCGCGGAGGAGAAGCGCACGATCCTGGTGGAGAACGTGCCCTCCGGCTACCTCAAGATCGCCTCGGGGCTGGGCGAGGCGCCGCCGGCGAATGTGATCGTGCTGCCGGTGCTGTTCGAGGACAAGGTGCTCGGCGTGATCGAGCTGGCGTCGTTCCAGCCGTTCACCCAGATCCAGAAGGACTTCCTCAACCAGATCGCGGAGATGATCGCGACCAGCGTCAACACCATCTCCGTCAACACCAAGACCGAGGTGCTGCTCAAGCAGTCGCAGGAGCTGACCGAGCAACTCCGCGAACGTTCGGCGGAGTTGGAGAGCCGGCAGAAGGCGCTGGAGCTGTCCAACACCGAACTGGAGGAGAAGGCCGAGCAGCTGCGGGCGCAGAACCGCGACATCGAGGTGAAGAACACCGAGATCGAGGAGGCCCGGCAGGTCCTGGAGGAGCGCGCCGAGCAGCTCGCGGTCTCGATGCGCTACAAGTCGGAATTCCTGGCCAACATGTCGCACGAGCTGCGCACGCCGCTCAACTCGCTGCTGATCCTGGCCAAGTTGCTGGCCGACAACGCCGAGGGGAACCTCTCCCCGAAGCAGGTCGAGTTCGCCGAGACGATCCACGGCGCGGGCAGCGACCTGCTCCAGCTGATCAACGACATCCTGGACCTGTCGAAGGTCGAGGCCGGCAAGATGGACGTCAGCCCGACGCGGATCGCGCTGGTCCAGCTCGTCGACTACGTCGAGGCCACCTTCCGGCCGCTGACCGCGGAGAAGGGACTCGACTTCTCCGTACGGGTCTCGCCGGAGCTGCCGGCCACGCTGCACACCGACGAGCAGCGGCTGCTGCAGGTGCTGCGCAACCTGCTGTCCAACGCGGTGAAGTTCACCGACACCGGCGCGGTCGAGCTGGTGATCCGGCCGGCCGGCGCGGACGTCCCGGTGGCCATCCGCGAACAGCTGCTGGAGCACGGTTCGTTGCGTGACCCGGACGCCGAGATGATCGCGTTCTCCGTGACCGACACCGGCATCGGCATCGCGTCCAGCAAGATGCGGGTCATCTTCGAGGCGTTCAAGCAGGCGGACGGCACGACCAGCCGCAAGTACGGCGGTACCGGTCTGGGCCTGTCCATCAGCCGGGAGATCGCCCGCCTGCTGGGCGGCGAGATCCACGCCCAGAGCGAGCCCAACCGCGGCTCCACCTTCACGCTCTACCTGCCGCACAACCCGGGCGGGCTGCCGCCGCAGGGCTACCCGCAGCTGGTCGCCGGCGGGCTGGCGATGGACGCGGAGGCGCGCGAGACGGAGGCCGGGAGGCAGGAGGCGGAGGAGCTGCCGCGCCGGGAGGCGACCGGCGGCAGCCTCAACCGGCGCCGCCGGCGGGCGATTTCCGGGTCGCAGCGGCGGTTCGCGCTGCCGGGCCAGCAGCCGTCCGGGCCGCCGCAGCCCCTCACGCAGGCGCCCGCCCAGCCGGAGCGGCCGGCCGCCGAGGAGCCCTGGCTGGGCAACGGCCAGGACCTCGTCGAGCAGGGCTTCGAGGGCGGCTTCCACGGCGAGAAGGTGCTGATCGTCGACGACGACATCCGCAACGTCTTCGCGCTCACCAGCGTCCTGGAACAGCACGGGCTGTCGGTGCTGTACGCGGAGAACGGCCGGGAGGGCATCGAGGTCCTGGAGCAGCACGACGACATCGTGCTGGTGCTGATGGACATCATGATGCCGGAGATGGACGGCTATGCGACCACCGCGGCGATCCGCCGGATGCCGCAGTTCGCCGGGCTGCCCATCATCGCGCTGACCGCGAAGGCCATGAAGGGCGACCGGGAGAAGAGCATCGACTCCGGGGCCTCCGACTATGTGACGAAGCCGGTGGACACCGACCATCTGCTGTTGGTCATGGAGCAATGGATGCGCGCGGAGTGAGCGGGCGTCCAATATGGAGCCGGAATGAGGATCATCGCGTGCTGACGGAGTGTGGCAGCGGACGTGTGGAGGACCCGGATCCGGGGAACCTTCTCGTCTCTGTCTGCGTTTCTGCTACGTGCACAGTGACATCGCGGTGACAGGGTGTGGCGACAGGCGGGGTGCAGCTACCATGACCGGCACAAGGACGGGCGGCATGACGGAGTCGTCCCCTGGGGCGGCGTCCGGTTCACTGCCGGGGCGAGGAGGACGGGCCATGGTGCAGAAGGCCAAGATCCTCCTGGTCGATGACCGGCCGGAGAATCTGCTGGCGCTGGAGGCGATCCTCTCTGCGCTCGATCAGACACTGGTGCGGGCATCGTCCGGGGAGGAAGCGCTCAAAGCACTGCTCACGGACGACTTCGCGGTGATTCTGCTCGATGTGCAGATGCCGGGCATGGACGGTTTCGAGACCGCCGCGCACATCAAGCGGCGTGAGCGCACCCGTGACATCCCGATCATCTTCCTCACGGCCATCAACCACGGCCCGCACCACACCTTCCGCGGCTACGCGGCCGGCGCGGTGGACTACATCTCCAAGCCGTTCGACCCGTGGGTGCTGCGCGCGAAGGTCTCGGTCTTCGTCGAGCTGTACATGAAGAACTGCCAACTGCGGGAGCAGGCCTCCCTGCTGAGGCTGCAGCTGGAGGGCGGCCGGCCCAGCGCCGACGAGGCGAAGGAGTCCGCGGGGCTGCTCGCCGAGCTGTCCGCGCGGCTGGCCGCGGTCGAGGAGCAGGCGGAGGCGCTGTCCAAGCAGCTGGACGAGACCGCGGACGCCGCCGCGGTGGCCACCGCGGCCCATCTGGAGCGCAAACTGACCGGGCTGCGCCGGGCACTGGACGCCCTGGAACCGGGAGCCGGAGCCACCACGGCGTGACCGCGGGGCGGCTGCCGGGCGGCTGACGCCCCTTCATGAGGCGGGCGCGCGACACGGATGGGTGAAGGGCCGTGCGCTCGTGTCATGCCCGCGATCGCCTGTAATCTCGTCGCCATGGCCTCACGTACGTCCGGCAAGGGAACCCAGAGCACGGCGGGCCCCTCGAAGCAGCGCGCCGGACGGTCCGGGGGCGCGGCCAAGAAGACCGCAGCGAAGAAGGCGCCCGCGAAACCGCCCGCCAAGAAGGCCGCGGCGAAGAAGGCCCCGGCCAAGAAGGCGCCCGCAAAGAAGGCCCCGCCCAGACCGGCACCGTCCCCGACCGGCGGGGTGTACCGCCTCGTCCGCGCCTGCTGGCTGGGGATCGCGCACGCCATCGGGGCGGTCTTCCGCGGGATGGGCCGCGGCGCGAAGAACCTCGACCCGGCGCACCGCAAGGACGGTCTGGCCCTCGGCCTGCTCGGTCTGGCGCTGGTGATCGCGGCCGGCACCTGGTCGAACCTCTCCGGCCCGGTCGGTGACCTCGTCGAGCTGCTGGTGACCGGCGCGTTCGGCCGTCTCGACCTGGTCGTCCCGATACTGCTCGGCGGCATCGCGGTGCGGCTCATCCGGCACCCGGAGCAGCCGGAGGCCAACGGACGGATCGTCATCGGGCTGTCGGCGCTGGTCGTCGGCGTCCTCGGGCAGGTCGCGATGGCCTGTGGCTCGCCGGGCCGCGGCGACGGCTTCGCGGCCATACAGGACGCCGGCGGCTACCTCGGATGGGTCGCCTCCAAGCCGCTGATCTTCACCGTCGGCCAGACCCTGGCCGTGGCGCTGCTGGCGCTGCTGACCGTCTTCGGGCTGCTGGTGGTCACCGCGACCCCGGTCAACGCCATCCCGCAGCGGCTGCGGGCGCTCGGTGTGCGGCTGGGCGTGGTGCACCCCGTCGAGGACGGCGCGGACTTCGACGAGGACGAGGAGTACGCCGAGGACTGGCGCGCGCAGCCCGCGCGCAGCCCGCGCCGCCGTACCTCCGCGGCGCCCGCCCCGGCCGACCCGGAGGCCCTGGAGGAAGCCGCGCTGGCCAAGCGGCGCCGGCCGCGCCGGAGCTCGGTGCAGCCCGCCGCGGACCGGCAGATGGACGCGGTGGACGTGGCCGCCGCGGCCGCCGCGGCGCTGGACGGCGCGGTGCTGCACGGCGTCCAGCCCTCCCCGCTGGTGGCCGGGCTCAGCAGCGGCATCTCGACCGAGCACCGCGAGCACGACGGCCCGGACACCGCGGAGGAGAGCGGTACGGTCCCGCCGGCCCGCGGCGCCGAGCCGGAGCCGGAGCGGTCGCCGGCCGCCGAGCCGCCCCTCGCGGCCGTACCGGACTTCACCAAGGCCCCGCCCGAGCCGTCCGGCGAGCTGCCGCCGCGCGCCGAGCAGCTCCAGCTGTCCGGGGACATCACCTATGCGCTGCCGTCGCTGGACCTGCTCGAGCGGGGTGGGCCGGGCAAGACCCGCAGTGCCGCCAACGACGCCATAGTGACCGCGCTGACCACGGTCTTCCAGGAGTTCAAGGTCGACGCCGCGGTCACCGGTTTCACCCGCGGCCCGACGGTCACCCGCTACGAGATCGAGCTGGGCCCCGCCGTCAAGGTCGAGAAGATCACCGCGCTGGCGAAGAACATCGCGTACGCGGTGGCCAGTCCCGACGTCCGGATCATCAGCCCGATCCCGGGCAAGTCCGCGGTCGGCATCGAGATCCCCAACACCGACCGCGAGATGGTCAACCTCGGCGACGTGCTGCGGCTGGCGGAGTCCGCCGAGGACGACGACCCGATGCTGGTGGCCTTCGGCAAGGACGTCGAGGGCGGGTACGTCATGCACTCGCTGGCGAAGATGCCGCACATGCTGGTCGCCGGCGCCACCGGCTCCGGCAAGTCGTCCTGCATCAACTGTCTGATCACCTCGGTGATGATGCGCGCCACCCCGGAGGACGTCCGGATGGTGCTGGTCGACCCCAAGCGGGTCGAGCTGACCGCCTACGAGGGCATCCCGCACCTGATCACGCCGATCATCACCAACCCCAAGCGGGCCGCCGAGGCGCTGCAGTGGGTGGTGCGGGAGATGGACCTGCGCTACGACGACCTGGCGGCCTACGGCTTCCGGCACATCGACGACTTCAACGAGGCGGTGCGGCACGGCCGGATCAGCGCGCCCGAGGGCAGCGAGCGGGAGCTGGCGCCCTACCCGTACCTGCTGGTGATCGTCGACGAGCTGGCGGACCTGATGATGGTCGCGCCGCGGGACGTGGAGGACTCCATCGTCCGCATCACCCAGCTCGCCCGGGCCGCCGGCATCCATCTGGTGCTCGCCACCCAGCGGCCGTCCGTCGACGTCGTGACCGGCCTGATCAAGGCCAATGTGCCCTCCCGGCTGGCGTTCGCCACGTCCTCGCTGGCCGACAGCCGGGTCATCCTGGACCAGCCGGGCGCCGAGAAGCTGATCGGCAAGGGCGACGGACTGTTCCTGCCGATGGGCGCGAACAAGCCGACCCGTATGCAGGGCGCGTTCGTCACCGAGGCCGAGGTCCATGCCGTGGTCAAGCACTGCAAGGACCAGATGGCCCCGGTCTTCCGGGACGACGTCACCGTGGGCAGCAAGCAGAAGAAGGAGATCGACGAGGACATCGGCGATGACCTCGACCTGCTGTGTCAGGCCGCTGAGCTGGTGGTTTCCACTCAGTTCGGGTCGACGTCGATGCTCCAGCGCAAGCTGCGGGTGGGCTTCGCGAAGGCGGGCCGGCTGATGGACCTGATGGAGTCACGCAACGTCGTCGGGCCCAGCGAGGGTTCCAAGGCTCGTGACGTTCTTGTGAAGCCTGATGAACTGGACGGAGTGCTGGCGGTGATCCGGGGGGAGGCTACGGAGTAGCACGCACATCCGGGTCACCCTTACGGGAGACGCAAGCAACCGTTTCTCCTGCCGACACGTCAAGTTGAGGGAGGCGAGGGAACGATGCTTCATCATCAACCCGCATGGCACCCCCGCGGGCGTTCCGATGGCGTACAAACCGCGCTCTCCCGCTTGCCCGACCCTTTCGCCCCACCCCTAGACTGAACTTCCAGCAGGTGGCTACACGCTCGAAAGGCGCCGCCCGTGTCCATCGGCAACTCCCCCGAAGCAGACCGGCCTTCCGTCGGTCGCGCCCTCCAGCAGGCCCGTGTCGCCGCGGGACTGACCGTCGAAGAGGTCAGTACGACGACACGGGTCCGCATCCCCATCGTGCACGCGATCGAACAGGACGATTTCTCGCGCTGCGGCGGTGACGTCTACGCCCGGGGGCACATCAGAGCGCTCGCCCGTGCCGTCTCGCTCGACCCCGGTCCGCTGGTCGCGCATTTCGACGCCGAGCACGGCGGCCGGCCGACGCCGACCGATCTGGCCGCCCCGATCTACGAGGCCGACCGGATCCGCTCCGATCCGCGCCGGCCGAACTGGACGGCGGCGATGGTCGCGGCGATCGTCGCCGTGGTCGGTTTCGCCGGCTTCACGCTCTTCACCGGCGGCGACAAGAGCGACCGGAGTCCGATCGCCTCCGACTCGCACGCCAAGCCCGCGCCGGCGCCCACCCGCCATCCCTCGACGATCAAGCCGCCGCTGCCCGAGCCGTCCGACAGCGCGGTCGCCGGGCTGCCGAAGGACAAGGTGACGATCAAGATCACTGCCAAGGACGGCCAGAGCTGGGTCTCCGCCAAGGACGCCAACGGCAAGCTGCTCGAGGACAGCCTGCTCAAGCAGGGCGAGTCCAAGACGATCACCGACAAGAAGCGGATCGACCTGGTCCTCGGCAACGCGCCGGTCGTACAGCTGTACGTCAACGGCAAAGAGGTCAAGGAGATCGGTGAGAAGGGGCCCGTCGAGCGGCTCAGCTACACGCCGGGGGACCCCCAGGCGGGCTGACCGCCGCGTTCCCGACCGCGTCCGCCGCCCGGCCCGGGGCCTTGGGGCCCGGCGGCGGAGACCTGCGCGCGAAGGGGGTGTCCGGGACGAAGTAGGCTGAGCCCTATGCCCGAACGCCGTACCGTCGCCCTTGTCACCCTTGGCTGCGCCCGTAACGAGGTGGACTCGGAGGAGCTCGCAGGCCGCCTGGCAGCGGACGGCTGGGAGCTGGTCGAGGAAGCCACCGATGCCGATGTCGCCGTCGTCAACACATGCGGGTTCGTCGAGGCCGCCAAGAAGGACTCCGTCGATGCCCTGCTGGAAGCCAATGATCTGAAGGACCACGGCAGAACCCAGGCCGTGGTCGCCGTCGGCTGCATGGCCGAGCGCTACGGCAAGGAGCTCGCCGAGGCGCTGCCCGAGGCCGACGGCGTGCTCGGTTTCGACGACTACGCCGATATCTCCGACCGGCTGCGGACGATCCTGAGCGGGGGAAACGTCGAGGCCCACGCGCCGCGCGACCGCCGCAAGCTGCTGCCGATCAGCCCGGCCGAGCGGCAGCAGGCCGACGGGGTGGCGCTGCCCGGCCACGGGGACGCGCCGGCCTCGGCCCCCGAGGACCTGCCCGAGGGCGTCGCGCCGAAGTCCGGACCGCGGGCGCCGCTGCGCCGCCGTCTGGACTCCAGCCCCGTCGCCTCGGTGAAGCTGGCCTCCGGCTGCGACCGGCGGTGCACGTTCTGCGCCATCCCGTCCTTCCGCGGTTCCTTCATCTCCCGCCGGCCCTCCGACGTGCTCGGGGAGACCCGTTGGCTGGCGGAACAGGGCGTCAAGGAGATCATGCTGGTCTCCGAGAACAACACCTCCTACGGCAAGGACCTGGGCGACATCCGCCTGCTGGAGACGCTGCTGCCCGAGCTGGCGGCCGTCGACGGCATCGAGCGGATCAGGGTCAGCTATCTGCAGCCGGCCGAAATGCGACCGGGTCTGATCGATGTCCTGACCGGGACCGACAAGGTCGCGCCGTATTTCGATCTTTCCTTCCAGCACTCGGCGCCCGGTGTGCTGCGGGCGATGCGGCGCTTCGGCGATACCGACCGCTTCCTGGAGCTGCTCGCGCAGATCCGTACGAAGGCGCCGCAGGCCGGTGTCCGCTCCAACTTCATCGTGGGCTTCCCCGGCGAGAGCGAGGGCGACCTGGCGGAGCTGGAGCGCTTCCTGACCGGGGCCCGGCTCGACGCCATCGGCGTCTTCGGCTACTCCGACGAGGACGGCACCGAGGCCGCGTCGTACGAGAACAAGCTCGACCCCGACGAGGTCGCCGAGCGGCTGGCGCGGGTGTCGCGACTGGCCGAGGAGCTCACCGCGCAGCGCGCCGAGGAGCGGGTCGGCGAGACGGTCCGGGTGCTGGTCGACCGTGACGACGAGGAGGACGGTCTCGTCGGGCGGGCCGCGCACCAGGCGCCGGAGACCGACGGTGTCACCCTGCTCTCGACCGACCAGGAGCTGTCGCCCGGTCGTATGGTCGAAGCGAAGGTGGTGGCGAGCGAGGGCGTGGACCTGGTGGCGGAGGTGCTGTCGGTGGACGGCACGTCGTGTACCGAGGAGGCGGCCAGATGACCGGAGTCCCGGCTTCCGCAGCGGGTGGCCCGCGCACGGCGCCGGCCGCCCGGCCGGCCGGGCTGTGGAACATCGCCAACGTCCTGACGATGCTGCGGCTGGTGCTGGTCCCCGCCTTCGTGGTGCTGCTGATGCACGACAACGGGACCGATCGGGCCTGGCGGGCCTTCGCCTGGGCCGCCTTCGCGATCGCCATGATCACCGACATCTTCGACGGGCATCTGGCGCGCACGTACAACCTGGTCACCGACTTCGGCAAGATCGCCGACCCGATCGCGGACAAGGCGATCATGGGGGCCGCGCTGATCTGCCTGTCGGTGCTGGGCGATCTGCCCTGGTGGGTGACGGGCGTGATCCTCTTCCGCGAGCTCGGCATCACGCTGATGCGCTTCTGGGTGATCAAGCACGGTGTGATTCCGGCCAGTCGCGGCGGCAAGATCAAGACATTGGCGCAGGGCACCGCGGTCGGGATGTACGTCCTGGTGCTGACCGGGCCGCTGGCGACCCTCCGATGGTGGGTGATGGCGGCGGCCGTGGTGCTGACCGTCGCGACCGGACTCGACTACGTCCGGCAGGCCGTGGTGCTGCGCCGGGCCGGGCTGGCGCGGGAACGCGCCGCGGGCGCCGAACAGGACACCGCCCGGTGACCGGGCCGGGTTCTGCCGCGGCCGGGGCGCTGGAGCTGCTCGCCGGCCGGGGGCAGAGCCTGGCCGTGGCGGAGTCGCTGACCGGCGGCCTGGTGGCCGGCACGCTGACCGCGGTCCCCGGGGCCTCGCGGGTGCTGCGCGGCTCGATCACCGCGTACGCCACCGACCTCAAACGGGACATACTGGGCGTCGACGGCGCCCTGCTGGCCGCCCGCGGGGCCGTGGACGGCGAGGTCGCCCGGCAGATGGCGGCCGGGGTGCGGCGGGTGCTGGGTGCCGACTGGGGCATCGCCACCACGGGCGTCGCCGGGCCCGATCCGCAGGACGGGCAGCCGGTGGGCACCGTTTTCGTCGCGGTACAGGGGCCGGACGGCGCCGGCGAGGTGCGCCGGCTGGCGTTCACGGGGGATCGTGACCGGATCCGCCGGGACACCATTGACGCGGTGCTCGCACTGTTGTTGAGCGAACTGACAGAAAATGCGCGGGCACAGGATACGGAACAACACGGGGGGAATGGATGTTTGCAGCCCTGAGTGAACACGAACTTGCGCCCGGCACGGCCGCGGCCCGAGGCGGTACGGTGGGGCGAGAAGGATCCGGATCCGAGGTCCGAGGAGGGAGCCAGCGATGATTCTGCTTCGTCGCCTGCTGGGTGACGTTCTGCGCCGACAGCGTCAGCGCCAGGGCCGAACCCTGCGCGAGGTCTCGTCCTCCGCCCGGGTGTCGCTCGGCTATTTGTCCGAGGTCGAGAGAGGCCAGAAGGAGGCGTCCTCCGAGCTGCTCTCGGCGATCTGTGACGCGCTGGACGTGCGCATGTCCGAGCTGATGCGGGAGGTCAGCGACGAGCTGGCGCTCGCCGAGCTGGCCGCGTCGGCGGCCGCGAGCGATGCGGTGCCGGCACCGGTGCGGCCGAAGCTCAATTCGGTGTCCGTCGCGTCCCTGGCCGGCGTACCGGAGGAGCGCGTGACCATCAAGTCCCCGGCCGACGTCGTGGATGTCGTCGCGGCCTGACAGACCTGTTCACAGGCGTCCGGA
This sequence comes from Streptomyces sp. NPDC059649, assembly GCF_042734445.1. NCBI lineage: Bacteria > Bacillati > Actinomycetota > Actinomycetes > Kitasatosporales > Streptomycetaceae > Streptomyces > Streptomyces sp. NPDC059649. Next base: position 178,095 of record NZ_JBHWDV010000006.1, on the reverse strand, counting down.
GCCCCGGCGGGCAGCAGCCCGCCGGGGCTCCGTGCTGTCCGGGGAGTTCCGGCCGACCGTCCGGGCCGCTCGGAACGGGCGATTCATTTGTACGATGGCTAAATCGGGCAAATGGCCCGAATTGCTCTCGGGATCGCCCACGGGACGCGCTCACCTGCCTCGATCACCCGGATCGGTCGTCCAGACCGGTCACCGGACGGTCATCCGGAGGGCGTGCGGCCCGATCGGGTGTGGTCAGCCTCGATCCCCGTTCGAACAGGAGTATCTGGATGTCTGTCGTCAAGAGCACGCTGTCCGACGAAGCCCGCGGCATCGTGGGGACCGCCCTGCAGGGCGCCCTCGTCGACCTGGTGGACCTCTCCCTCATCGCCAAGCAGGTGCACTGGAACGTCGTCGGCCCGCGGTTCCGCTCCGTCCACCTCCAGCTCGACGAAGTGGTCGCCAGCGCGCGTACGCACATGGACACCGTGGCCGAGCGGGCGGCCGCGATCGGCGTGTCCCCCGACGGCCGGGCCGCCACCGTTGCCAAGACCAGCGGCATCAACGAGGTGCAGGACGGCTGGGTCAAGGACGGCGACGTGGTGCGGGCCATGGTGAACGCCCTGGGCGCGGTGATCGGGCGGATGCGCGAGCGGATCATCGCCACCGACGAGCCGGACCCGGTCACCCAGGACATCCTGATCGGCCTCACCGCCGACCTGGAGAAGCACCACTGGATGTTCCAGGCAGAGGCCCACTGACGGGGCTCGTGGTGGCTCCGCGCGCCGCGAACGCGCCGGTGCGCTCTCCCCGCCGACGGCGGTCCCGTCTAGCGTCGGCGGGAGGAGGCAGCCATGGCGTGGCGTGGAATCGCGGCCCGCGGACCGGCCGGCCGGCTCCCGGAGGGTGAGCCGGCCGGCCGCCGTCCGCGGGCCGTCCCGGGGCGCCGGATATCCGCGGCCTTGGTCGGGGGGCTGTGGTGGTGCGCGGTGCTCCGGCTGGCGTTCTGGCCGCAGGCGGCGGGCGTGGTCGAGGGTGCCGTGGCGCTCGGCGGCTGGGGCCTGAGCCTGCTGCCGGTGCACTGCGTGCCGTGGACGGGACGGAACGAGCGCCGGCGCCGGCGGGCCGTGCTCCGGCGGGCCCGGATGGTGTTCACCACGGCATGGCGACGCCACCGTTCGGGCGGAGGATCTGGCCGGTCGTGAAGGACGAGGCGTCCGACGCGAGGTACAGCACGGCGTGTGCGACGTCCACCGGCTCTCCCACCCGCCCCAGCGGCGACATCCGGATCATCGGCGCCTCCGCCCGCTGCTGTGCCTCCGCGGTGGGGCGGTCGGTCATCGGGGTGCGTATCCAGCCCGGTGCGACGGCGTTGACGCGGATGCCGTGCCGGCCGACCTCGGTGGCCAGCGTCCTGGTCAGCTGGACGACGGCGGCCTTGGCGGCCCCGTAGCAGAGCAGGCCCGGTGCGCCGGTGTCGATCGCACCGGAGGCCATGGTCACGAGGGAGCCGCGGGTGCCGGTGGCGATCATGGCTCGGGCGGCCTCCTGGCAGCCGTACAGCACCCCCTTGAAGTTGGTGCTCCACACCCGGTCCAGATCCGTGTCCGCGGTCTCCAGGACAGGGGCGGAGTGCATGATTCCGGCGATGTTCGCCATCACGTCGAGCCGGCCGGAGGCCGAGCGGGCCGCGTCGACGACGGCGGCGACCTCGGCCCGGCAGGTGACGTCGACGCGGTGGGCGTACGCGGTGCCGCCGGACGCTATGAGCGCCGCGGCGGTCGCCCGCGCGCCCGGTTCGTCGAGGTCCGCGCAGTGCACCGTGGCACCCGCCTCGGCGAGGAGTGCCGCGGTGGCACGGCCGATTCCTTTCGCCGCGCCGGTCACGATCGCGGTGCGGCCCGTGAGGTCGTACGCGGGCAGGGGCATGCCGGGAGGGTAGGCCCGAGCTGACGGATCGTCAATTCCCGGTGGGGCCGGGCTGACAGCGGGGGCACCAGTAGGTGACGCGTTCCTCGGCCGCGGGGTCCTGGTCGGCGGACCGGACCGGCGTACCGCAGCGCAGACAGGGGCGGCCGGCCCGGCCGTAGACCCACAGCCGGCGGTCCGGGCGCGCACTGGGCGTGGTGGTACGCGCCGTCCGCCGCTTGTTCGCCTCCAGTAGCTTCTTGGCGAGCGCGGGCATCCGCTCCGGCGCGGGGAGTTCGCCCACGGGCAGCCAGGGCGAGGCGCGCAGCAGGAAGCACAGCTCCGACTTGAAGACATTGCCGATGCCGGCCAGATTGCGCTGGTCCAGCAGGGCCTCGCCGAGCGGCCGCTGCGGGGCGTCGAGCAGCCGGCGCAGCGCCTCCGCGGCGTCCCAGTCGGGGCCCAGCAGATCGGGCCCCAGGTGGCCGACGACCCGCGACTCCTCGGCCGTCGGCAGCAGATCGAGGACCGGTAGGCGGTAGCCGACCGCGGTGTGCTCCGCCGTGCCGAGGATCGCCCGGATCTGATGGGCCGGCCCGCCGCGCCAGCGCTCGGCGGGACCGTAGATCTGCCAGGCGCCGTCCATCCGCAGATGGGAGTGGAGGGTCAGGCCACCCTCGAAACGGGTCAGCAGATGCTTGCCGCGGGGGACCACCGCCAGCACGCCGCGGCCGGTCAGATCCACCGTCGCGAGCCGGGGCACCCGCAGGTCGCAGCGGGTCAGCGGCCGGCCGGCCAGCGCGTCGTGCAGCCGCTGCGCCAGCCGCCAGACGGTGTCACCTTCGGGCATGCCCCCATCATGCCGGGTCCGCCGGCGCCGTCAGCCGCGCAGCCGCAGCCCCCGGGGCGTCGGGTGGAAGCCGGCGGACTCCAGGACGGCGGCGAGCGGGGAGGTGAGGGCGGCGGTGCCGTTGATCCGCTCGGTGGTGATCGTGCCCAGCGCGCCGGCGCGGGCGGCGTCGGTGAGCGCCTCCACCGCGGTCCGCAGCCGGGGGTCCGTCGCGGCCCCGGCCGGGTCCTGGCCCAGCGGCCATATCAGCAGGGTCTTGCCGCCGCGTTCCATGTAGAGCGTCAGCTCACCGTCGACGAGGACCACCACGGAGCCCGCCTTCCGGCCGGGCTTGTGGGTCGAGCCCTCGGGCGGATCGGGCCAGGACAGGGCGGCGCCGTAGGCGTTGGCCGGATCGGCGGCGGCCAGCACCACGGCCCGCGACGGACCGCCGCGCCGCTGCGGCCCGCCGTCCGGCAGCGCGTCGTCGACCGTGCGCTCCCGCTGGGTGTTCACCGCGCGCAGCCGGTCCACCGCGCCGTCCATCGCGAACTGCGCGGCCCCCAGCCCCTCGACGACATAGCCGCGGCGGGCCTGGCCGGACTCCTCGAACGCGGCCAGCACGCGGTACGCGGCGGAGAAACCGCCCTCGACCCCTTCGGCCGCGACCGCCCCGCGGGTGACGATGCCGTGCCGGTCCAGGAGCGTACGGGCCAGGGCGTGCGCGCGATGGGTGGGGTCCGGCTCGGAAGCGGGCAGCAGCGACCAGCGGCCGCCGACGGTCGGCGGGCCGGACCGGGACGCCGTGGGCCGGCCGCCGTGGCCCGCGGCCATGGCCAGCGAACCGTACCGCCCGCGGGGAACGGCGCGCCGGGCGCGGTGCGCGGTCGAACCGGCCGTACGGCCCGAACCGAGCAGGGCCCGCAGCGGGGCGAGGGTGTCATTGGTCAGCCGGCCCGACCAGGCCAGGTCCCAGAGCGCGTCGGCCAGTTGGGGATCGGTCACCTCGGGGTGGGTGGTCGCCCGGACCTGGTCGGCGAGCTGGCGGAAGAACAGGCCGTACCCGGGGGCGAGCGCGGCCAGCAGCGACTCATGGAGGGCGGTCAGCTCCAGCGGGAGCGGCGGCGGCAGCAACAGCGGAGCCGCGTCGGCGAGATGCAGCGAGAGCCAGCCGTCCTTGCCGGGCAGCGCACCGGCACCGGCCCACAACACCTCGCCGGTGGCGGTGAGTTCGTCCAGCATCGCCGGGGTGTACCCGCCGACGCGGGACGGCAGCACCAGCTTCTCCAGGGCCGAGGCCGGCACCGGCGCGCCTTGCAACTGCTCGATGGCGCGCACCAGTCCGTCGATGCCGCGCAGGCTGTGCGACGCGCCGCCGGACGGCGCCGGCTGGCCGCTCACCGGGGCCGGGCGCGGCGCGGCGACATGCTGCCACTGGGGCAGGAACGCGGCGAGCGCCGCCGGCGGCACCGGCTCCAGCTCCTCGCGCAGCGCGGCCAGCGAACGGCGGCGCAGCCTGCGCAGCACCTGCGCGTCGCACCACTCCTGGCCGATGCCCGCCGGATGGAACTCGCCCTGGACGACCCGGCCGGCGGCGGCGAGGCGGTGCAGCGCGCCGTCCGTGACGGCGGTGCCTAGCCCGAAGCGGGCGGCCGCCTGCTCGGACGTGAACGGGCCGTGCGTACGGGCGAAGCGGGACAGCAGATCGCCGAGCGGGTCCTTGACCGGTTCCGTGAACGACTCCGGGACACCGACCGGAAGGGCCGTGCCCAGGGCGTCCCGCAGCCGGCCGGCATCCTCGACCGCGGCCCAGTGGTCGGCGCCGGCGATCCGCACCGAGATGGCCCGCCGGGCGGCGGCCAGCTCCCGCGGCCACGCCGGATCCGCGCCGCGCTCGACCAGCTCGGCGTCGGTCAGCGGCCCCAGCAGCCGCAGCACGTCGGCCACCCCCTCGGCGTCCTTGACCCGGCGGTCCTCCGAAAGCCACTGCAGCTCACGCTCCAGCTCGGCCAGCACCTCCGCGTCCAGCAGCTCGCGCAGCTCCGCCTGGCCCAGCAGCTCGGCGAGCAGCCGCGAGTCCAGCGACAGTGCGGCGGCCCGCCGCTCGGCGAGCGGGGAGTCGCCCTCGTACAGGAACTGGGCGACGTACCCGAACAGCAGCGAGCGGGCGAACGGGGACGGCTCGGGGGTCGTGACCTCCACCAGGCGGACCCGGCGGGCCTCGATGTCGCCCATCAGCTCCGCCAGACCGGGCACGTCGAAGACGTCCTGGAGACATTCGCGGACGGCCTCCAGCACGATCGGGAAGGACCCGAACTCGCTGGCCACCTGGAGGAGTTGGGCGGCACGCTGCCGCTGCTGCCACAGCGGGGTGCGTTTGCCGGGGTTGCGGCGCGGCAGCAGCAGGGCACGGGCGGCGCACTCGCGGAACCGGGAGGCGAACAGCGCCGAGCCGCCCACCTGGTCCGTGACGAGCTGATCGACGTCGCCCGGATCGAAGGCGACATCGGCGGCCCCCACCGGGGACTGCTCCGGGTCGAACTCCGCCCCGCGCGCCGCCAACCCCGGATCGCCGGGCCCGCCGAACCCGCCGTCCCCGTCGAGGAGGTCGAGACCCATCAGGTCGGCGTCCGGCAGCCGCAGCACGATGCCGTCGTCGGCGTGCATCACCTGGGCGTCCAGGCCGTAGCGCTCCGCCAGCCGGGAGCCGAGGGCCAGCGCCCAGGGGGCGTGCACCTGCGCGCCGAACGGGGAGTGGATGACCACCCGCCAGTCGCCGAGCTCGTCCCGGAACCGCTCGACGACGATCGTGCGGTCATCGGGGACATGGCCGCAGGCCTGCCGCTGCTCGGCGAGATAGCCCAGCACATTGGAGACCGCCCAGTCGTCCAGCCCGGCCGCGGCCAGCCGGTCCCGCGCCTCCTCCGGGCCGGCGGCCCCGATCTCCCTGAGGAACGCGCCCAGCGCCCGCCCCAGCTCCAGGGGGCGGCCCAGCTGGTCGCCCTTCCAGAACGGCAGCCGGCCGGGGACCCCGGGGGCGGGGGTGACCAGCACCCGGTCCCGGGTGATGTCCTCGATCCGCCAGGACGTCGTACCGAGCGTGAAGACGTCGCCGACCCGGGACTCGTAGACCATCTCCTCGTCGAGCTCGCCCACCCGACGACCACCACCGCCCTTGCCGGAGTCGCTGCCGGCCAGGAAGACCCCGAACAGGCCGCGGTCCGGGATCGTGCCGCCGGACGTCACGGCCAGCCGCTGCGCACCGGGCCGGCCCGTGACCGTCTGGGCGACCCGGTCCCACACCAGGCGCGGCCGCAGCTCGGCGAACGCGTCCGAGGGGTAACGGCCCGCGAGCATGTCCAGCACGGACCGGAACGCCGACTCCGGGAGCGCGGCGAACGGCGCGGCCCGCCGCACGACGGTCAGCAGCTCCGCCACGTCCCAGCTGTCCATCGCCGCCATCGCCACGACCTGCTGGGCGAGCACGTCCAGCGGATTGGCCGGCACCCGCAGCGCCTCGATGGCGCCCGACCGCATCCGCTCCGTCACCACGGCCGCCTGCACCAGATCGCCCCGGTACTTCGGGAAGACGATGCCCGTCGAGACCGCCCCGACCTGATGGCCGGCCCGGCCCACCCGCTGCAGACCGGACGCGACCGACGGCGGCGACTCCACCTGCACCACCAGGTCGACCGCGCCCATGTCGATGCCCAGCTCCAGACTGGACGTGGCAACCACGGCCGGCAGCCGGCCCGCCTTCAGGTCCTCCTCCACCTGGGCGCGCTGCTCCTTGGACACCGAGCCGTGGTGCGCCCGCGCCAGCAGCGGCGGCGCGCCCTTCGCGGCACCGGCCTCGGCCATCAGCTCCGCGGGGGAGTGGTGCTCGGGCAGCGCCGTCCCCGTCGTCCGCTCGTACGCGATCTCGTTGAGACGGTTGCACAGGCGCTCCGCCAGGCGGCGCGAGTTGGCGAAGACGATCGTGGAGCGGTGCGCCTGCACCAGATCGGCGATCCGCTCCTCCACCTGCGGCCAGATCGACGGCTTCTCACCGGTCTCGCCCTCCCGGACCGGGGCGCTGCCCAGCTCGCCCATGTCCTCCACCGGGACGACCACCGACAGGTCGAAGCGCTTCCCCGACGGCGGCTGGACGATCTCCACCCGGCGCCGCGGCGACAGATAGCGGGCCACCTCCTCCACCGGGCGCACCGTCGCCGACAGCCCGATCCGGCGCGCCGGACGGTCCAGCAGCTCGTCCAGCCGCTCCAGGGACAGCGCCAGATGCGCCCCGCGCTTCGTGCCGGCGACGGCGTGCACCTCGTCCACGATCACCGTCTCGACGCCCGCCAGCGCCTCCCGCGCCGAGGACGTCAACATCAGGAACAGCGACTCGGGGGTCGTGATGAGGATGTCCGGCGGGCGGTTGGCGATCGCCCGGCGCTCCGCCGGGGGCGTGTCCCCGGAACGGATCGCGACCCTGATGTCCGGCTCCGGGCGGCCCAGGCGGACCGACTCCTGCCGGATGCCCGTCAGCGGGCTGCGCAGATTGCGCTCCACATCGACGGCCAGCGCCTTCAGCGGCGACACATACAGCACCCGGCAGCGCTTCCTCGGCTCCGCGGGCGGCGGCGTGCTCGCCAGCGCGTCCAGCGACGCCAGGAACGCGGCCAGCGTCTTGCCGGAGCCGGTCGGCGCCACCACCAGGACGTCCGAGCCCGCGCCGATCGCCTGCCAGGCGCCCTCCTGCGCGGCGGTGGGCGCGCGGAACGCCCCGGTGAACCATCCGCGGGTCGCCGGCGAGAAGGAGTCGAGCGCTGACTTGGCCATGTTCCCCATCGTGCACCGGACCACTGACAACGCGTCCCGCCCCGGCCGCCGGCGGGCCGCCGCGCCCGCCGTCCACACCTCGGACGCCCAGGTCACGGGCGTCCGGCGGGGACGCAGAATGGAGACATGATCACGGTCAGCGGCGACGGCGCGACCGCGGACGGCGCACCCGGCACGGACGCCACGCCGCGGGCCCGCGGGGAATGGGCCCGGCACTGGCGCTACCCCGGCCTGCCCGGTCTCGACCTGCTGCGTGCCCGCTACGTCCGGCACTCCTTCCCCCGCCACGCCCACGACGGCTACGTCGTCTGCGCGGTCACCTCCGGCATCGAGGAGGTCGGCCTCCGGCAGGGCAGCATCCGGGCCGGCCACGGCGGCATCGTCATGATCAACCCCGAGGTCGCCCACACCGCGCGGGCCGGCGCCCCCGAAGGCTGGACCTACGCCACCCTCTACCCGTCGTCCGGGATCGTCGCCGAGATAGCCGACGAGACCACGGCCCTGCGCGGCACCGCCGGGTTCACCGAAACCGTCGCCCAGGACCCCCGGCTCGCCCGCATGATCACCGACGTCCACCGGGCCGCCGAGGCGGGCAACGCGCTCGCCGCCGACAGCCTGCTGCGCCTCACCGTCGCCCGGCTGCTGCGCCGCTACGGCGGCCCCCTCCCGGCCCGCACCCCGCGCAGCGCGGGCGCCCGCAACGCGGCCCGCGCCCGCGCCGTACTGGAGGAGCGGATGACCGACCCGCCCTCCCTGGAACAGCTGGCACACGACCTCGGCACCAGCCCGTTCGCCCTGCTCCGGGCCTTCAAGGCCGCCTACGGGATGCCCCCGCACGCCTGGCTCACCGACGCCCGGGTCCGCCGGGCCCGCGCCCTCCTGGAGGCCGGCCACGCGCCCGCCGACACCGCCGTCGCGGTCGGCTTCACCGACCAGCCGCACCTGAACCGCCACTTCACCCGGATCGTCGGGGTCCCACCCGGCGCGTACCGCAGGGAACGCGCGGCCTGAGCGGCCGCACCAGGTAAGAGGCGCAAGAACGTACAAGACCACCGGGAGCGGCCCCGCCTAGGGTCCGGGGCGTGGCAGAACAGACAGACATACGCACCGCCGAGGAAGCCGCGCCGCCGGAACCGGCGCGGCCCGCCAAACCCGACTCCGCCGTCATCCGGGACGCCCTCGGCGTCGGCATCGCCGTCGGCCTCTCCGGATTCGCCTTCGGCGTGACCTCGGCCGGCGCCGGCCTCAGCCTGCTCCAGACCTGCGCGCTGAGCCTGCTCGTGTTCACCGGCGCCTCACAGTTCGCCCTGGTCGGCGCGCTCGCCGCGGGCGGCAACCCGCTCACCGCCGCGGCCGGGGCCTTCTTCCTGGGCGTCCGCAACGCCTTCTACGGACTGCGGCTCTCCGCCGTCCTCGGCTACCGGGCGACGGCCCGGCCCTTCGCCGCCCACTGGGTCATCGACGAGACCACCGCCGTCACCCTGGCCCAGCCCGACCGCCGCAGCGCCCGGCTCGGCTTCACCGTCACCGGCCTGAGCCTCTACGCCCTGTGGAACCTCACCACCCTCATCGGCGCCCTGGGGGCCGAGGCACTCGGCGACACCGACGCCTGGGGCCTGGACGCGGCCAGCCCCGCCGTCTTCCTGGCGCTGCTCGCACCGATGCTGCGCAGCACCGTCGAGCGGGTGGCCGCCGGCCTCGCCGTCCTCCTGGTCATGACCACGCTGCCGCTGCTGCCCACCGGGGTGCCGGTGCTGCTCTCGGCGCTCGCCGCCCCCGCCGTCCTCGTCGTACAGGGCCGCCGCCAACGGGCGGAGCGGACCGGGAGCGACACCACACACACGGCGGACGGCGCCTCGGACAGCCGCCCCGCCACCGAGGAGAAGCGGGCATGAACGTCTGGATCGCGATCGCCGCCACCGCCGTCGGCTGCTACCTGGTCAAATACCTCGGTCTGTCGGCGCCCGCCGGCGTCCTGGAGCACCCGCTCGTCAAACGGCTGGCCGCACTGCTCCCGGTGGCCCTGCTGGCCGCGCTCACCGCACAGCAGACCTTCAGCGACGGCCACCACCTGATGCTCGACGCCAAGGCCGCCGGTGTGGCCGCCGCGGCCGTCGCGCTCGTCCTGCGCGCGCCGTTCCTGCTGGTCGTCGGCGTCGCCGTGGCCGTCACGGCCGGCGTACGGGCACTGGGCGGCTGACGCCCCGGACCGGCGGACGAACACCATGGCGGGCGGCCCCCAGGGAGGGGCCGCCCGCATGCTCACCAAGAGGCCGGACCCGGAGGGGACGACGGTCCGGGCCGGCCGTTCAGTCCAGCTGTCGTCCGTATCAGTCCAGCTGCCGTCCGTACGCCCGCAAGGTCCGCAGCGCCTTCAACGTCACCATCGGGCGACTCTCCAACGCCGTCCCCGGCGCCCAGATCCGCCAGTTCACCGGCCAGCCGCCGTCCTCCTCCTGGAGCGCCCTCAGGTGGTCCAGCGCCCGGTCCATCTCCTCGTCGGAGAACCAGCCGCGGGCCAGGGAACCGGGCGACGGCGCATAGTCGTACGCGAAGTGATGCTCCCCGGGGGCGTACCCCGGCGCCACCGGGACATCAGCCGCCCGCCCCGGATCCAGCAGCACCAGGCCCTCCGCCCTGACCAGCCGCCCCAGCCGCTCGGCCGCCGCCGCGGCCCGCGGCCGGTCCGGCGCACCGTCCAGGAACGCCAGCGCCGCCTCCACCTCGTACGGATGGGTCCCCTTCAGCGACTCCACCGCCGCCCAGCAGTAGTCCGTGGCCCGGAAGAGCCAGGCGTGCCACACCTCGTTGCGGTGCAGCGTGCCGACCACCGGGCCGGTCGCCAGAAGGGCGCTCGGCGGATCGTCGACCACCGGGATCCACGGGGCGGCGGGGTAGCCACGCTGCGAGGGGTGCAGCGCGGGCAGCGCCCCCTCGGGAGTCGAGATCTTCGTCAGATAGCGGCAGATCCGCTCCACCTGACGGCCGTCGCACCGCCCGATCAGATCCAGGACCTTCAGCGCGTGCGCGGTGTGCAGCGGCTGGCTCACGGGTCCGCGCAGATCGGGCTCCAGGGCGTGGCCGAAGCCGTCGTCGTCGTTGCGGTACGCGGCGAGCGCGGTCTCCACCGGGTCCGCCCCGCCGCCGAGGAAGTCGTACTCGAAGAGCCGCTGTTCGAGCACCCGGGCGGTCAGCCAGATGAATCGCTCCGCGCGCGCCAGAGGGGTCGAAGGAGGACTTACGTTTTCGGCCATGGCCTGACCGTAGGGGCGAAATCCTCCGGTGGCACCGGCTCGGGCACCCCTGCCAGCCCAGGGCGGGATACTGGAGGCATGCGGTTGACGGTCTTCTGGCAGCGGATGGCGGATCACTTCGGTGCGGCGTACGCCGATTCCTTCGCGCGCGATCACGTGATGTCCGGCCTCGGCGGCCGCACCGTCCAAGAGGCACTGGACGCCGGGTGGAGCGCCAAAGAGGTGTGGCGGGTGGTCTGCGCCGTCATGGACGTGCCGCCCGAGAAGCGCTGAAGCAGCGGAGACCGAACGCGGACGGAGTTGTCGGCGCGGTGCGCGACACTTGGCTTCGTGCCTGTGTCTGAAGAGATCACCAGCAACGACGTCCCCCGCCCCGAGGACCGGCCGGACGCCCGGTCCGACGCCCGGATGCCGCGCTGGCTGCCGCGTGCCATGGTGCTCGCGCTCGCCCTCGTGGCCTGCTTCCAGCTCGCCACCTGGGGCTTCCACCAGCTCATCTCGCTGCTGCTGAACGTGCTGATCGCGTTCTTCCTGGCGCTCGCCGTCGAACCGGCCGTCTCCTGGATGGCGGCCCGCGGCATGCGCCGCGGACTGGCCACCGGCCTGGTGTTCCTCAGCATCCTCGTCGCCGCGGCCGGTTTCTTCGCGCTCCTGGGCTCCATGCTCGCCGGCCAGATAGCCACCATGGTCGAGGAATTCCCGCAGTACCTCGACTCCGTCATCAGCTGGATGAACAGCACCCTGCACTCCCACCTCTCCCGGGTCGAGGTGCAGAACAACCTGCTCCGCTCCGACTGGCTGCAGAAGTACGTCCAGGACAGCGCCAACAATGTGCTCGCCGTCTCCGCGACGGTGCTGGGCAGCCTGTTCAACCTCCTGACCGTCGCCCTCTTCTCGTTCTACTTCGCCGCCGACGGCCCCCGGCTGCGCCGCGCGCTGTGCTCCGTCCTCCCGCCCCGCCGCCAGGAGGAGGTGCTGCGCGCCTGGGAGATCGCCGTCGCCAAGACCGGCGGATACCTCTACTCGCGCGGCCTGATGGCGCTGATCTCCGGTCTCGCGCACTACGTCCTGCTGGAGCTCATGGGCGTGCCGTACGCCCCGGCGCTGGGCATGTGGGTGGGCCTGGTCTCCCAGTTCATCCCGACCATCGGCACGTACCTCGCGGGCGCGCTGCCGATCCTCATCGCCTTCACCGTCGACCCCTGGCACGCCCTGTGGGTCTTCGGCTTCGTCGTGATCTACCAGCAGTTCGAGAACTACCTCCTCCAGCCGAGGATCACCGCCAAGACGGTGGACATCCATCCCGCCGTCGCCTTCGGATCGGTCGTCGCCGGCACGGCCCTCATGGGCGCGGTGGGCGCGCTGATCGCCATCCCGGCCACCGCCACCCTGCAGGCCTTCCTCGGCGCGTACGTCAAGCGCTACGCCGTCCCCGACGACCTCCGGGTCCACGGCAAGACCCGCCGCCGACGCGCCGCCGACCTCCTCTCCCGCGTGCGGCACGCCGCCGAGCGCGAGGAGGCCCGGACCGGCGGGAAGGACGCGGCCGGGCAGGATGCCGCCGTCGAGCAGGACGCCGCCGCCGAGCGGGGCACGCCGGACGCGGGCTGACGTCGCGGACCGCGCGCGGACGGTGCTGACAGGCCCGACAGGCCCGACAGGCGCGAACACGGCATGGTGCAGCGCTTGACACAAAAATCGAACAGCTATTCTCATGGGAGATCCGGCCCATGATTTCGGGGTTTCCGCGAAGTTATCCACAGGCCGGAGCCGGGTCCGGGCGCGTTGTCAGTGGCAGGCGTTAGCGTCATGGACGTGAAGCGATCGACTCAAGCAAATCGGGTGGAACCCATGGCAGGCACTGACCGCGAGAAGGCGCTGGACGCCGCGCTCGCACAGATTGAACGGCAATTCGGCAAGGGCGCAGTGATGCGCATGGGGGAGCGGTCGAAGGAGCCCATCGAGGTCATCCCCACCGGATCCACCGCCCTCGACGTCGCCCTGGGCGTCGGCGGCCTCCCCCGAGGCCGCGTCATCGAGGTCTACGGCCCGGAATCCTCCGGTAAGACGACCCTGACCCTGCACGCGGTCGCGAACGCCCAGCGGGCCGGCGGCTCCGTCGCGTTCATCGACGCCGAGCACGCCCTCGACCCCGAGTACGCCAAGAAGCTCGGTGTGGACACCGACGCCCTGATCCTCTCCCAGCCGGACAACGGCGAGCAGGCCCTGGAGATCGTGGACATGCTGGTCCGCTCCGGTGCGCTCGACCTCATCGTGATCGACTCCGTCGCCGCCCTGGTGCCGCGGGCCGAGATCGAGGGCGAGATGGGCGACTCCCACGTCGGCCTCCAGGCCCGGCTGATGAGCCAGGCCCTGCGCAAGATCACCAGCGCGCTCAACCAGTCGAAGACCACGGCGATCTTCATCAACCAGCTCCGCGAGAAGATCGGCGTGATGTTCGGCTCGCCGGAGACCACGACCGGTGGCCGGGCCCTGAAGTTCTACGCCTCGGTGCGCCTGGACATCCGCCGCATCGAAACCCTCAAGGACGGCACCGAAGCCGTGGGTAACCGCACCCGCGTCAAGGTCGTCAAGAACAAGGTCTCGCCGCCCTTCAAGCAGGCCGAGTTCGACATCCTCTACGGCCAGGGCATCAGCCGCGAGGGCGGCCTGATCGACATGGGCGTGGAGCACGGCTTCATCCGCAAGTCCGGCGCCTGGTACACGTACGAGGGCGACCAGCTCGGCCAGGGCAAGGAGAACGCCCGCAACTTCCTCAAGGACAACCCGGATCTCGCCAACGAGATCGAGAAGAAGATCAAGGAGAAGCTGGGCATCGGCGTCAAGCCGCAGGACCCGGCGGCGGAGCCCAGTGCGGACGCCGCGGGCGGGGCGGCCGACGCGGCGCCGGCGGCCCCGGCCGCGGCGACGAAGAGCGCCAAGGGTTCCAAGGCCGCCGCGGCCAAGAGCTAGTCCGCCATGACACGGCGAACGGAATGGCCGGACAGCGCGGACGGGATGAGCAGCGCTGCCGGTGACGCCGAGACCCGTAGCGGCCGCAGGGGCGGCCGTGGCCGTGGCCGTGAGAACGGCGGTGGTTCAGCTCTCGCCTTCGGCGAGGGCGAACCCGCCTCGTCGAGGGCCGAGGGGGGACCACCGCGTACGCCCGAGGAGCAGGCGCGGGCCATATGCCTGCGCCTGCTCACCGGGAGTCCGCGTACCCGGAAACAGCTGGAGGATGCCTTGCGCCGGCGCGGCATCCCCGACGAGGCCGCGCAGGAGGTGCTGTCCCGGTTCGAGGACGTCGGACTGATCGACGACGCGGCCTTCGCCGACGCCTGGGTGGAGTCCCGCCACCACGGGCGCGGCCTGGCCCGGCGGGCCCTGGCCCGGGAGCTGCGGACGAAGGGTGTGGACTCCGCTCTGATCGAGGAGGCGGTCGGCCGCCTCGACTCTGAGCAGGAGGAGTCCACCGCCCGCGAACTGGTCGACCGCAAGCTGCGCTCGACCAGGGGCCTGGACCGCGAGAAACGCTTGCGCCGCCTGGCGGGAATGCTGGCCCGCAAGGGCTACCCGGAGGGCCTGGCCCTCCGCGTGGTCAGACAGGCCCTGGAGGAAGAGGGCGAGGACCCGGACCTCCTGGAACAGCACCTGCCGGAGCACTGACCCGTCCCGTAACGAGGGGGGGCTACTGCTGCTGCTGACCTGTTGTGTTGGCCTTGAGGGGAGCTGGCCACCTGGGGTCCTGCCTTGAGGGGAGCTGACCTGTTGTCCTGGCCTTGAGGCGAGCTGGGTGGTGGGGGGCTGGCCGGGGCTCGGGATGCGGTCAGCGATATGGGGCGGTGAGGGCTGCGCTGAAGCGGCAGCGGGGGCGGGGGAGGCGGGTGGGTGGGGCGGGGTGGCCCCGGGGGAGGGGAGGAAGCCCCCGCACGCCACGGAGGGCAGCCCCAGGCCGGGCGCCCGCCCACACCCCATGCCGACAGCACCGGCCTCAGCCCGCCCGCATCACCTCGGGTTCCCGCCCGCGACCGGCAAGCCCGCTGTGCGCCAGGCCTGGAAGCCGCCGGTGAGGTCGGTGGCTTGGTGGAGGCCCAGGTGGCGGAGGGAGAGGGCGGCGAGGCTGGAGGCGTAGCCCTCGTTGCAGATCACCACGACGGGCAGGTCGTGGTGGGTCGCTTCCGGCGCGCGGTGCGCGCCGGTGGGGTCCAGGCGCCACTCCAGTTCGTTGCGTTCCACGATCAGGGCGCCGGGGATGGTGCCGTCGCGGTCGCGTAGTTGGGCGTAGCGAATGTCGACGAGCAGGCCGCCCGATTGCTGTACGGCGGCGGCCTCCTCCGGGTCGAGCCGTCGGCCCAGTTGCCGGCGGGCGTCGGCGAGCAGGGCGTCGATGGCGCTCACGTCCACTCCTCCGGGCGCTCGACCTCTTCCAGGCGGAGTACCTGGCCGGTGCGGCTGTAGCGGCGCATCAGCGGCAGCGGCGGGTAGTAGGCGTGCACGGAGACCGCGTGGGTGTCCGGCGAGGTGTTGAGGACCTGGTGGACGTGGTGCGGGCCGAAGGCCCGGCCGCGGCCGTCGCCGAGCGTGCGTTCCCGGTCGACGCCGTCGGCGAGTTCCAGGGTTTTCCAGCCCTCGGTGGGGAGTTGGGCGGCGAGCGACTGTTCCGTCAGCTCGCCCGTCGCCGTGGCGAACGCACCGTGTGAGCCGCCGTGGTCGTGCCAGCCGGTGCCGGTGCCCGGCGGCCAGCCGATCAGCCAGGCCTCGCTGCCGCCCGGCCCGTCCAGCCGGATCCAGGTCCGGCCTTCGGGGTCCAGCGGGAGGGAAGCGATGAGTGCCGGGTCGGCAGCGGTACGGCGGACGAAGTCGAGGAGTGCGGAGGCGTCGGGCTCGCTGCCCTTGCCGGCGGTGTCATCGCCGGGGGCGTGCGGGCGCGCGGGGGTACGTACGTCGGGCACGGAAACCGTCCTGAGTGATCGCGAAGAGGCGCGGCTGCCGGACAGGGGCAGGCGGCCGCGCGGGGAAGGAAAGGCGGATCAGCAGGACGGGCGACACATGCAGCCCGCATAGCGGACCAGGTCCAGATGGACCCTCCGCCAGAATCGCAAGCTGTGGTCAGTCACTCTCGGAGTGAAACATGCTGGTTCCGGACGGGTCAACCGGGCGATCGGGGCGGGACTCTGCGCCGGTGCTCAACCCATGGCCCGTCCGGTGCTCAGCCCGCGGCCCCCTCCAGCGCCCATTTCTGGCCCTCAACCCGTCTCCCTCTACGGTGCTCAGCCCCCGGCCCGCCGCAGCGTCCTCTCCTGCGCTCAGTCCGCGGTGCCCCCGGCGTCCCATCCGGCGTCCGCTCCCGCGCTCGCGCCAGGGTTCGCTCCCGCGCTCGCGCCAGAGTCCACTCCTGCGCTCGCTCCGGCGCCCGGCTCGTCCCCGTTCTCGTCCGCGCCTCCGTACGCCTCCCCGGACTCGGCCTCGGCCCCAGCGCCCGCTCCGCCCCCAGCACCCTCCCCGGCCCCGGGCCCCTCCCCGGCCTCAGCACCCTCCCGAGCCCCAGTACCGTCCCGGGCCTCGTCATCACCCACCGGCCCCAGACCATTCCCCACCCTCGGCGCGCCCACCGATCGCACTGACCCGAACGACTCCACCGACCCCAACGACTCCATCGACCCCACCGCACCCGCGGAATCGGAACCCACAGAACCAGAACCCACGGAACCAGAACCCACGGAACCCGAGTCCAGGCAACCCGCACCCACAGAATCCCCCAGACCCCTCACACTCCCCGAGCCCCGCGCGCCCCCCGGGCGCTCATAAGCGCCCGGGATTGCCGATGTGTCGTCAGATGTGCCGCCCCGGGCCGCCTCCGCGCAGGCGTGGAGTTCCGTCGGGCGGACGCCGGGGGCGAGGGCGGTGACCAGGTGGCCGTCGGGGCGTACGAGGAGGACGGTGTGGGCGGCGGCGCCCGGGTAGGACTCGGTGACCAGGACCTCGGCGGGCATCGGGAGCGCCGCGGCGGCACTGCTCAGCCGGGGCATCAGACCCGCCGACTGCCAGTGCCGGCGGTCCCAGACGGTGGTGCCGGGCGCCACCAGCACCACCAGCAGCCCCTGCCCGAGGCGGGTGCGCAACCGGACCACCGAACCGTCCGGCGCGGTCACCGGTACGTCCGTCACCGGCGCCCCCGGCGGCGTTTCGACCAGCGGTCCGCCGGTGTGCGCGGCGGGCGGGGCCAGCGGCGTACGGGCGTACACCGGTGGGGCGCCCAGCGGGCCGCGGCCCAGGTGGCCGTCGGTCAGCAGCGTGCTGCGGCCGCGCGCGGCGCCGGGCAGGACGGTGCGCCAGCGGGCCGACCGGCCGTCCCGCAGCAGCGGCAGCGCCTGGTCGGCGGCGCGCAGCCGGGCCGCGACCGCGCCCCGCCGCTCGGCCTGGTAGCTGTCGAGCAGTGTCTCGGTGGCGCCGTGGTGCCAGGCCAGCCCCAGCTTCCAGGCGAGGTTCTCGGCGTCCCGCAGCCCCTCGTCCAGGCCCTGGGTGCCGAGCGCGCCCAGCAGGTGCGCGGCGTCCCCGGCGAGGAAGGCGCGGCCCTGCCGCCAGCAGCGGGCCAGCCGGTGGTGGACGGTGTGCACGCCGGTGTCGAGGAGTTCGTACGGGGGGACCAGCCGGCCGGAGCCCCGGGCGCCGTCCCCGTCCGCGCCGGTACCGCCGCCGGCCTCGACCGGGTACTCGGTGGTCCAGCCGGCCAGCGAGTCGCGGATCCGGGCGACCAGGGCGTCCGGAGTGACCAGTTCGCGGCCCGGGGGCAGCAGCCAGTCCAGCCGCCAGACGCCGCCGGCCAGCGGGCGGGCGGAGACCTCGCTGCCCGGTGTGCCGCCCTGCCGGGGCGGTGAGCGGTGCAGCAGCGCCTCGCCGGGCCAGGGGAGTTCGCAGCGCAGTGCGGCCACCGCATGCCGCTCGACGGCCGTACGGCCGGGGAAGCGGATGTCCAGCAGCTTGCGCACGGTCGACCGGGGGCCGTCGCAGCCGATGAGGTAACTCCCGCGCCACCACGTGCCGTTGGGGCCACGGGTGTGGGCGCTGATGCCGTGCTCGTCCTGTTCGAGGTCGGTCAGCCGGCTGCCGGTGACGACCTCGGCGAGCTTCTCCCGCTCCAGCGCGGCGCGCAGTGCGCGGGTGAGGGCGTGCTGGGGGAGGTGCACCGGGGAGGTGGCGGCGGGCCCGGCCGCGGTGTCCGTGGTGTGCGGGGCGAAGGCGACGCGTTCCACCAGGCGCCGGCGGCGCATGATCCGCCAGGCCGTCCAGCGGGTGCCGGCGGACTCCAGGGTGGCGGCGCAGCCGAGCCGGCCGACGAACGCCGCGGTGTCCTCGCGGAGGACCGCGGTGCGGGCGGGCCGGGTGTCCTCCTGGCCGGTGGTCTCGTCGAGGACGATGGAGGGGACGCCGAGCCGGGCGAGGGCGAGCGCGAGGGAGAGGCCGACCGGGCCGCCCCCGGCGACGATCACCGGGTCCACGGCGCTGCTCCCCGGGGCCGCTGGTTCGTACGGGACATGCGGGAACTGGCAGTTGGAGCCCGGTGCGTGATCACACAGCGTATGCAACCCACTGCGGCCGCTCGCGTCAAGTGACGGAGGCGGTGGCGCCGTTGCCACCGCCTCCGGACGGTTCCGTACCGGCGCGCGGCCGGCGTACCGTCAGTCCTTCGTGTCCGCCGGCGCGTCCACCGGGGCCGCGGTTTCCAGGGCGTCGGTGGCCGTCACCGGCTCCCCGGCAGCCGCCACGCCGATCCCGGTCTTCGCCCGCCGCCCGCGCCGCTCGATCCAGTTGGCGAGGGCGGACAGCGCCAGACACATCGCCACGTAGAGGGAACCGGTGACGATGATGAACGGGACGTAGGTGTCCTCGCCGTTGACGAGGATGTTGGTGCTCATCAGACGGGCGGTGTAGAGCAGTTCCTCGAACGTGATGATGTAGCCGAGGGAGGTGTCCTTCAGCGTCACCACGAGCTGGCTGATGATCGTCGGCAGCATCGCGCGGACCGCCTGCGGGATCAGCACGGTCGTCATGACCTGGGTCTTGCTCATGCCCAGGGCGTAGGCGGCCTCACGCTGGCCCTTGGGCACGGAGTCGATACCGGCCCGCAGGACCTCGGCCTGGACGGAGCCGTTGTAGACCGTCAGGCCGATGACCAGGGCCCAGAACTGCGGCTGATCGCCGGAGAGGCCGATCGCGTCGCGGTTGGTGAGGAGCAGGACCCAGATCACGTAGATCGTGATCAGCAGCGGGACGGCGCGGAAGAGTTCGATGAACCCGGTCGCCAGCCAGCGCACGGGCTTGTGGTCCGACAGTCGCGCGACCGCCAGCAGGGTGCCGAGGACCAGGGAGAGCACCGCGGCGACCGCGAAGACCTCGAGGGTCGTCAGCAGCCCGTTGCGGATGTTGGTGCGCACCCCCGCGTTGTTGAAGATGTCCCACCGCTCGGGCTCGAACTGTCCCGTCGCGTTGAGCCGCATCACCACGAACCCGATCAGGGCGAGTACCGCGAGCCCACCGAGGACGGTGTAGAGGCGGTTGCGTACCTTCGCCTTCGGCCCGGGGACGTCGTAGAGAACGCTGGCCCCACTCATGCCGTTACCTCACTTCGTTCCGCCCCGCCTGCGCGTGGCCCCCACGTGCTGTCGTTCGTCCCCGGGCCTTCGGCCGGGGGGACCCCCATGTCGCGTCCGTTCACCGGGCGACCCCCATCCGGCGCTCCAGCAGCCGGAAGGCGCCGCTGATGGTGAAGGTGATGACGAGGTAGGCGAGCGCGACCCACAGGAAGATCCAGGCGATCGCGTACCCCTGGTCGCTGAGCAGCTTGGCGAAGCCGAACAGCTCGGTGACGCTGAACGCACCCGCGATGGCGGAGTTCTTCGTGAGTGCGATGAAGATGCTGCTCAGTGGCGGCAGCACGGTGCGGGTGGCCTGCGGCAGGACGATCAGGCGCAGGGTCTGCGAGAACGTCATCCCGAGGCTGCGCGCGGCCTCCGCCTGTCCGAGCGGCACGGTGTTGATGCCGGAGCGCACCGCTTCGCACACGAACGAGGAGGTGTAGAAGCCCAGCGCCAGCATGGCCAGCACGAAGGGGCTCAATCCCTTGAAGAGCACCTGGGGCACGACGAACATCGCGATCAGGAAGAGCAGCGTCAGCGGGGTGTTGCGCAGCAGCGTGACCCAGGCCGTTCCGAACGCGCGCAGCGGCGGGATCGGAGAGACCCGGAATCCGGCTATGAGGACGCCGAGCACCAGGGCGATCACCGCGCTCGCCGCGGTGATCGCCAGGGTTCCGAGGAACCCGTCACGGAACGCGGGCAGATGATCGAGGAGTACGTTCATGGGGTCTCCGCGGTAGCGGTCATCGGGTCGACGGCGGGCAGGGAAGAGACGGGGTGACGACAGCGCGCCCCGTACACCCGGCCACGGCGGGCGTACGGGGCGGCGCGGTCAGGAGGTGCGGTCCGGCGCCTCAGTACCGCGGCAGCGGCATCTGCGGGGCGACGTAGGACGACCCGGACTTGCCGAGAGTGCCCTCGTAGGCCTTCTTGTAGTCGCCGTTCTTGATGTGGCTCTCCAGCGCGGTGGTGATCGCGTCGCGCAGGGCCTTGTCGTTCTTGTCCATGCCGACGCCGTACGGCTCCTTGGTGAACGGCTTGTTCACCACGCGGAGCTTCGTCGGGCGCTGGGCCGCGTAGCCCTTGAGGATCGCGTCGTCGGTGGTGACCGCGTCGACGTCGCCGTCGATCAGCTTCTTCACGCAGTCCGAGTACTTGCCGAGCTCGATGGTCTTGGCGCCGTACTTCTTCTTCTTGATCTCCTGGAGCGGAGTGGAGCCGGTGATGGAGCAGACCGTCTTGCCGTGGAGCGAGTCCGGGCCGGTGATGGCCTTGTCGTCCTTGCGCACCAGGAGGTCGGCGCCCGCGGTGTAGTACGGGCCCGCGAAGCCGACCTGCTTCTTGCGCTCGTCGTTGATCGTGTAGGTGCCGACGTAGTAGTCGACGTCGTGCCCGGAGATCTTGGTCTCACGGACGTTGGAGTCGACCGTGCTGAACTTGATCTGCTTCTCCGAGAAGCCCAGGTCGGCCGCGACCATCTTCGCGATCTCGATGTCGAAGCCGGAGTACTTGCCCGACGAGGGGTCCTGGTAGCCCAGGAACGGCTGGTCGGCCTTGACGCCGATGACGATCTGGCCCTTCTGCTGGGCCTTCTTCAGCACCGGCGAGTTGACCTTGACGTCCTTGGCGACCTTGTACGTGCCGCTGTAGACCTCGCCGCCGGCCGGCTTGTCGCCGGCCGTGCCGGACTCGCCGCCGCAGGCGGTCGCCGTGGCCGCCAGCGCGAGCACCACCGCACCGGCCGCGGCCGTCTTGAGCATCCTCATGGTGAACATCCTTTGGTTCAGCAGGTGTTGGCAATGATGGTGGCCCAACTGCGGCCTCAGTGGTGAAGGATCTTCGACAGGAAGTCCTTGGCGCGGTCGCTGCGCGGGTTGTTGAAGAACTGGTTCGGCTCGGCCTCTTCGATGATGCGGCCGTCCGCCATGAAGACCACACGGTTCGCCGCGGAGCGCGCGAAGCCCATCTCATGGGTGACCACGACCATCGTCATGCCGTCCCGGGCGAGCTGCTGCATCACGTCCAGCACCTCGTTGATCATCTCCGGGTCGAGCGCGGAGGTCGGCTCGTCGAACAGCATCACCTTCGGGTCCATGGCCAGCGCCCGGGCGATCGCCACCCGCTGCTGCTGCCCGCCGGAGAGCTGTGCGGGGTACTTCTCCGCCTGGGTGCCGACGCCGACCCGGTCCAGCAGGGCGCGGGCCTTCTGCTCGGCCGTCGCCTTGTCCGTTTTGCGGACCTTGGTCTGGCCCAGCATCACGTTCTCCAGCACCGTCTTGTGTGCGAAGAGGTTGAACGACTGGAAGACCATGCCGACGTCCGCGCGGAGCCGGGCCAGGTCGCGGCCCTCCTGCGGCAGCGGCTTGCCGTCGATGGTGATGCTGCCGGAGTCGATGGTCTCCAGGCGGTTGATCGTGCGGCAGAGCGTCGACTTGCCGGAGCCCGAGGGCCCGATCACGACGACGACCTCACCCCGGTTGATCGTCAGGTCGATGTCCTGGAGCACGTGCAGCGCGCCGAAGTGCTTGTTCACGTTGTCCAGCACGACCAGCTGGTCACCCGCCGGCGGGGAACCCTCGGCGTTCTTGGTCACCGATACTTCACTCATCGGCGTACAGCTCCGTCCTCCTCGGTTGGGGAGGACCCTAGTGACGCCCCGCGACCAGCGTCATTACATCTGAGGGGAACTTGAGCATAACGATCCGGTCGCAGCGGGACACTCAGGGTGAAGGGGTTGGGGGGAGCGGGGGAGACGGGCGCGAGGTGGCCGGGCGGCCGGGTTCCGTAGTGGCGGAGTGCCGCCGGCGTACCGGCTGGGTAACGGATGGCGGCCGGGAGGTGGCCTGCTCTTGACGCGCGCACCCGCCATCGCCGTAGATGCCCTGTGGCCTGTCCGTACGCACCCGGGAAGGAGGCCCGATGAGACTGCTGCTGGTCGAGGACGACGATCATGTCGCCGCGGCGCTGGCCGCCGTGCTCGCCAGGCACGGCCTGTCCGTCGTTCACGCGCGCAGTGGCGAGGAGGCGCTCAAGGCCCTGCTGCCCGATGCCGCCGAGCCGTTCGCGGTGGTGCTGCTCGATCTCGGGCTGCCGGACCAGGACGGCTTCGAGGTGTGCGGTCGGATCCGCAAGATCAGCACGACCCCGGTCATCATGGTCACCGCGCGCTCCGATGTGCGCTCGCGGATACACGGCCTCAACCTGGGCGCGGACGACTATGTGGTCAAGCCGTACGACACCGGTGAGCTGCTGGCCCGTATCCACGCGGTGAGCCGGCGGAACGCGGTGCCGCCGGCCGGCGGTGCGGAGCAGCCGGTCGAGGAGGGCGTGCCCGAGGCGCCGCTGCGGCTCGGCGCGGTGACCGTCGAACTCCCCACCCGCCAGGTGTCCGTGGACGGCACCGCGGTGCCGCTGACCCGTAAGGAGTTCGATCTGCTGGCGCTGCTCGCCCAGCGGCCCGGGGTGGTCTTCCGCCGGGAGCAGATCATCAGCGAGGTGTGGCGGACGAGTTGGGAGGGCACCGGCCGGACCCTGGAGGTGCATATCGCCTCACTCCGGGCCAAACTGCGCATGCCCGCCCTGATCGAGACCGTACGGGGCGTCGGCTACCGCTTGGTCGTGCCCGCCTCCCCGCCCTCGCCGGCTCCCTGAAGGCCGCCGCGGGCACGTGCGCACCCGACTCCTTCCGCTCCTCATCGTCCTGATGGCCGGTGTGCTGCTCGCGCTCGGTATCCCGCTCGGCGTCATCACCGCTGGTGTGGAGCAGCAGAAGGTGGTCGTCGACCGGATCGACGACGCCGCCCGGTTCGCCTCGCTCGCGCAGTTCGTCACCGCCCGCCCCGATGCCGACGCCGGGCACAAGACGCCCGAGGAGGACGAGCGGCAGGCCACCCTCCGCTCGGAACTGGCGCGCTACTACGGCCTGTACGGGATCCGGGCCGGCGTCTTCTACCGCGACCGCTCCCCGATGGCCGCCGCCCCGCCGACGATGCCGGTGCCCCGCGACGGGGAGGGCGCCCGGGCCTTCAGCGAGGCGATGGCCGGCCGCCGCAGCCACGACCCGCACCAGATCTGGCCGTGGGACGACGACGGCCGGATCCCGGTCGCCTCACCGGTGATCCGCGACGGCGACGTGATCGCGGTGGTCATGACCGATTCGCCCACCGGGCAGATGCGCGCCCGGATCCTGCACGGCTGGCTGCTGATCGCGGCCGGCGAGTGCGCGGCCATGCTCGTCGCGGTCGCCGCGGCCTTCCGGCTCACCGGCTGGGTGCTGCGGCCCGTACGGGTCCTGGACGCGGCCAGCCACGACATCGCCACCGGCCGGATGAAGTCCCGGGTCGCCGCCACCGCCGGCCCGCCCGAACTGCGCCGGCTGGCCCGCTCCTTCAACGAGATGGCCGACCACGTCGAAGAGGTGCTGGAGCAGCAGCGCGCCTTCGTCGCCGACGCCTCCCACCAACTGCGCAATCCGCTGGCCGCGCTGCTGCTGCGGATCGAGCTGCTGGCCCTCGAACTCCCCGAAGGCAACGAGGAGATCGCCTCGGTGCGCACCGAGGGCAAGCGGCTGGCCCGGGTCCTGGACGATCTGCTCGGCCTCGCGCTCGCCGAGCACACCGCCGCCGACCTCCAGCTCACCGACGTGGCCGCACTGGCCGCCGAGCGCGTCGACTCCTGGCGCCCGATGGCCGACGACAAGGGCGTCCGGCTGTCCTACGAGGGCCAGCCCGCGGTCACCGGCTGGGCCGATCCGGTCGCCCTCTCCAGCGCCCTGGACGCGGTCGTCGACAACGCCCTGAAGTTCACCCCGGCCGGCCGGCCGGTGACCGTACGCGTGGCGCCGGACGGCGAGCAGGTGCGGATCACCGTGACCGACCGGGGGCCCGGGCTCACCGAGGACGAACTGGCCCGCATCGGTGACCGCTTCTGGCGCAGCAGCCGCCACCAGAACGTCTCCGGTTCCGGGCTCGGCCTGTCGATCACCCGCGCCCTGCTCGCCGCGGGTGGCGCCACCATCGCCTACGCCCCGCATCCGCCGCACGGCCTGGAGGTCACCGTGACCCTGCCGCGCTCCGCGCCCTGAACCGGCCGGCGCCGTGTGCTACCGTCGAAGCACGTTGCAGTTGTGGTACCCATGAACGTTGTGTGCGCCCGGAGGCTGGTAGCCCCGGGCGTTCCTGTTTTCCGGAGTTTTCCGGGCCGTTTCCGGTGTGGGGCGATGATCGCGGCGAAGGGGACCGCAAGGTGCGGTTCCCGATTTGCCCCATGAAGGAGAAAAACATGGCTTCCGGCACCGTCAAGTGGTTCAACTCGGAAAAGGGCTTCGGCTTCATCGAGCAGGACGGCGGCGGCCCCGACGTCTTCGCCCACTACTCGAACATCCAGGCCCAGGGCTTCCGTGAGCTGCTGGAGGGCCAGAAGGTCTCGTTCGACGTGACCCAGGGCCCGAAGGGCCCGCAGGCGGAGAACATCATCCCCGCCTGACGCCTCGCGCGTCTGCCCTGGCCTGTGGCGGCACTGCCCGCCGCAGGCCAGGGCGCTTTTTTGGCCGGGTCAGGGGCCGCGGCCGCTCAGGGCTTCACGGACACGTAGTAGCGCCGGGCGCCCTCGTGCAGCTGCAGCGGATCGGTGAACACCGCCGTCCGCAGGTCCACCTTCTGCGCGGCATGCACCTGACGCCCGATCCAGTCCCGGCTGTCGATCACCGTCCGGGTGATGCCCTGGGTCAGCGCCGCGTCCTCCCGGTCCGTCGTGACCAGCAGGTTCGCCACCGCGATCGTCTTCACCGCCTGCCCGTCCTGGGCCCGCGGATAGGCGTCGGCGGGCATCACCGCCGCCCGGTAGTAGCGGGTGCGCTCGCCCTGCCGGTGCAGCCCCTCGGTGAGGTCCCCGAGCTGGACCAGCCGTACGGGGAACCGCTCCGAGAGCCGCTGGACCGCCGTCGTCGGCAGCCCGCCCGACCAGAAGAAGGCGTCCAGCTTCCCCTGCTCCAGCAGCTTCGGCATCCGGTCGATGCCCACCCGCACCGGCTCGATGTCCCGGTCGAAGTCCAGTCCGGCCGCCTCCAGCAGCCGCCGGGTGATCAGCTGCACGCCCGAGCCGTCGGCCCCGACGCCCACCCGTAGCCGCCGCAGATCCTTGGTCGAGCGCACCGCCGACCGCTTGGGCACCACCAGCTGCATGTAGTCGTCGTACAGCCGCGCACAGGCCCGCAGCCGGTCCGCGCCCGGCTCGCCCCGGAACTGGTACGTGGCCACCGCGTCGGCGGTGGCGATGCTGAACTCCGCGCGCCCGGAAACCAGTTGGCGCAGATTGTCGATCGACCCCTCGCTGCCGGTCAGCCGCAGCCGTACGTCCGGCATGTCGTGCGCCAGGTCCTGCCGCAGCAGCTCCCCGTAGCGCGCGTACACCCCCGTCGGCACGCCCGTCGCCATCGTCACCCGCCCACCCGGCGCGGGCGCGCTCCCCATGGACAGCAGCCACCACAGCGCCAGCCCGAGCACGACCAGCGCCGCGACGCCGGTCCGGAAGACCCGGTGACCCGGGCGGGGGAGTGCGGTGACCATGGGCGGGATCCTGCCAGGTGCGGGGGCTCAACGGGAGGGGGGCCCGGGCGCTCCCGTGTGCGCCGGCGGTACGAGCTGCTCGACCACGCTCCGCCCGGCCCGCGATCCTTTCCGGGGGCCGTCGACAGCGGCACGCTCGGCAGGACCAGGCCGTACGGGAAGCGGCCGCGGCGCTACGGGACCGGTCGGACCCGTTGGTGCGCCACTTCGGCGTGGAAGTGCTGCGGCTGATCGACCTCTTAGACGAGAAGGGGGAGGCCCCTGCGTCCTGAGCTCCCGGCCCGCGGGAGAAGGCTTGTCCGGCGGGCCCTTACCCTTGAGGAATGACCAGCAGCACCGACCGCAGCCACGTCGTGGGCGTGCCGAAGACCTATGAGATCCGCACCTACGGGTGCCAGATGAACGTCCACGACTCCGAGCGGCTGTCCGGCCTGCTGGAGGAGGCCGGGTACGTCCGCGCGCCCAAGGGGAGCGAGGAGGCCGACGTCGTCGTCTTCAACACCTGCGCGGTCCGCGAGAACGCCGACAACCGCCTCTACGGCAACCTCGGGCAGCTCGCCCCCAAGAAGGCGGCGCACCCCGGCATGCAGATCGCCGTGGGCGGCTGCCTCGCGCAGAAGGACCGCGACACCATCGTCAAGAAGGCCCCCTGGGTCGACGTGGTCTTCGGGACGCACAACATCGGCAAGCTGCCGGTCCTGCTGGAGCGCGCCCGCATCCAGGAAGAGGCGCAGGTCGAGATCGCGGAGTCGCTGGAGGCGTTCCCCTCCACGCTGCCGACCCGGCGCGAGAGCGCGTACGCGGCCTGGGTGTCGATCTCCGTCGGCTGCAACAACACCTGCACCTTCTGTATCGTCCCGGCGCTGCGCGGCAAGGAGAAGGACCGCCGGCCCGGCGACATCCTCGCCGAGGTCGAGGCGCTGGTCGCCGAGGGCGTCAGCGAGATCACCCTGCTCGGCCAGAACGTCAACGCCTACGGCTCCGACATCGGCGACCGCGAGGCGTTCAGCAAGCTCCTGCGGGCCTGCGGGAAGATCGACGGCCTGGAGCGGGTGCGCTTCACCTCCCCGCACCCGCGCGACTTCACCGACGACGTGATCGCCGCCATGGCCGAGACGCCGAACGTGATGCCGCAGCTGCACATGCCGCTGCAGTCCGGCTCCGACCGCGTCCTGAAGGCCATGCGCCGCTCGTACCGCCAGGAGCGGTTCCTCGGCATCATCGAGAAGGTGCGCGCCGCCATGCCGGACGCCGCGATCTCGACGGACATCATCGTCGGCTTCCCGGGCGAGACCGAGGAGGACTTCGAGCAGACCCTGCACACGGTCCGCGAGTCCCGCTTCGCCCAGGCCTTCACGTTCCAGTACTCCAAGCGCCCCGGCACCCCGGCGGCCGAGATGGACGGCCAGATCCCCAAGGCGGTCGTCCAGGAGCGCTACGAGCGGCTGGTCGCCCTCCAGGAGGAGATCTCCTGGGAGGAGAACAAGAAGCAGGTCGGCCGCACCCTCGACGTCATGGTCGCCGAGGGCGAGGGCCGCAAGGACGACGCGACCCACCGGCTGTCCGGCCGGGCGCCGGACAACCGCCTGGTGCACTTCACCCGGCCCGATGAGCCGGTCCGGCCCGGCGACGTGGTGACCGTCGAGGTGACGTACGCCGCTCCGCACCACCTCCTCGCGGAGGGCCCGGCCAAGGCGGTCCGCCGTACCCGCGCCGGCGACGCCTGGGAGAAGCGCCACGCGGCCCCGGCGGAGAAGCCCAAGGGCGTCCTGCTGGGCCTGCCCACGATCGGTGCCCCGGCGCCGAGCCCGGCACCCACCGCCGGCTGCGGCTGCGACTGACCGCACGGGCGACTGACCGCGAGGACGGCGGGCAGGGGACGTTACGCTGCGTGTCATGCTCGTAGCCGCCGCCATGTGCCCCTGCCCGCCGTTGCTCGTCCCGGAGGTCGCCGCCGGCGCCGCGCCCGAGCTGGACCCGCTGCGCGCCGCCTGCCTCGACGCGATCGGCCTGCTCGCCGCGGCCCGCCCGGACCGGCTGGTCGTCGTCGGCCCCGCCGACGAGGCCACCCGCGGCCCGCACCCCGAGGGTGCCGCCGGCTCGTTCCGCGGCTTCGGGGTGGACCTCGACGTGACGCTGGGCGCCGCCGAGGCCACCGCCGAACGGCCGCTTCCGCCGTCCCTCGCCGTCGGCGCCTGGCTGCTGTCGCGTGCCGACTGGGCCGACGCCCCCATGGAGGGCCTGGGCCTGGACCCGGCGCTGCCCGCCGAGCGGGCCCTGGCGGCCGGCCGGGAGATCGCCACCCGCGCGCCCCGGGTCGCCCTGCTGGTGATGGGCGACGGCAGCGCCTGCCGGACGGTCAAGGCGCCCGGCTACCTCGACGACCGGGCCGAGCCCTTCGACGCCGCCGTGGCCCGCGCGCTGGGCGCCGCCGACATCGCCGCGCTGAGCGCACTGGACGCCCGGCTCGCCGCCGCCCTCCAGGCGTCCGGACGGGCCGGCTGGCAGCTCCTGGCGGGTGCCGCCGAGGGCGCGGCCCTGGCCGGCCGGCTGCTGCGCGAGGAGGCCCCGTACGGGGTGGGGTACTTCGTCGCCACCTGGTCGTAGCCGCCGCTGCGCCGGGACAGTCGGTCACCGGTGGCCCCGTGGCGTGCCGGCCCGCCCTCCGGAGGGGCCGGTCCGGTGACACCCGCTCCGTAGGGGCCCGTCGGGAGCACAGCGAGAGCGACCGCACCGTGGTGGACACGACACGACACGAAACCGTGGTGGACACGACACGATACGAAGGACAAGACACGAACGACACGACGGCCGCGGGGTGGTGACCCACCCGCGGCCGTCGTGCGCTGCCCGTCTTCGCGACGCGCGTGAAATACGCGCGTGAACTACCCGTGCATCACTTCCGCGCGCCCTCGCCGGCCTCGCTGTCCGCCGCGGCGCCGGCCGACTGCTGCCGGGGAATTCCGGCGCTCTCCGCGGTCTGCTCCGCGGCGCCGTGCGGCTCCCCTTCGGCGGCCTGCTCGGCGGCCGGTCCGGAAGCCGTCTCCGCGGGCCGTTCGGCGGCCGCCTCGGTGGTCTCCGCACGCTGTCCGTCATGCGTCTCGTCACCGGACACCTCCGGGGCCGCCGCTTCCGCCGCGTCGTCCGTCACGTCGTCGTCCGTCACGTCGTCGACCGCCACGTCGTCGACCGCCACGTCGTCGGCGTCCGCCGCGTCCGCCGCGGAACCGTCGCCGGCCGTGGCCTCCTCGGCGCCCGCGGACTCCTCGCTCTCCCCGGCCTCCCCGGCCCCCCGGGCTTCCTCGGCGCCCTCGGCCTCCGCCGAAGCGGCCGACTTCGCCGGCTCCTCCGCCTCGGCCGTCACCGACGTTGCGGCGCTCTCCTCCGTCAACGTTTCGGACTTACGGCGGCGAAACCGCGAAAACACGCCCATAACTGCTCCTACGCTCTTCATGTGGGCGAAGTCCCCTGCCGCCCGGAGCGGACCGTTTGCACCGCCCACGGGCGCCGGTGCTGCACCGGCTCTCTCGGGACCTCGCAACAGGCAACGACCTCATCGGTGGCCCGTCACGTCGCTCGTTCGAGATGGGCTCGCGATGTTTGGGAGACTGACGTGGTGAACACCGCCGTCCCCGCTCCGCGGGTCATCGCCGTCGTCGGCCCCACCGCGGCCGGAAAGTCCGATCTGGGCGTTGCCCTTGCCCGACACCTGGGTGGCGAGGTCATCAACGCCGACTCCATGCAGCTCTACCGCGGCATGGACATCGGGACCGCCAAGCTCACCACCGAAGAGCAGCAGGGGGTACCGCACCGCCTCCTGGACGTCTGGGACGTCACCCGCGTCGCCAGCGTCGCCGAGTACCAGCGGCTGGCCCGCGCCGAGATCGACCGGCTGCTCGCGGAGGGCCGCACCCCGGTCCTCGTCGGCGGCTCCGGCCTGTACGTACGCGGCGCCATCGACGCCCTGGAGTTCCCCGGCACCGACCCGGAGGTGCGCGCCCGTCTGGAGGCCGAACTGGCCGAAGAGGGCAGCGGCGCCCTGCACGCCCGGCTGGCCACCGCCGACCCGGAGGCCGCCCGCGCCATCCTGCCCGGTAACGGCCGCCGCATCGTGCGTGCCCTGGAGGTCATCGAGATCACCGGCCGCCCCTTCACCGCCAACCTCCCCGGTCACGAGGCGGTCTACGACACCCTGCAGATCGGGGTCGACGTCGCGCGCCCCGAACTCGACGAGCGGATCGCCCGACGGGTCGACCGCATGTGGGAGGCGGGCCTCGTCGACGAGGTGCGCCGCCTGGAGGCCGAGGGGCTGCGGGACGGCCTCACCGCCTCCCGCGCCCTGGGCTATCAGCAGGTGCTCGCGCAGCTGGCGGGGGAGTGCACGGAACAGCAGGCGCGCGACGAGACGGTGCGCGCCACCAAGCGCTTCGCGCGCCGTCAGGACTCGTGGTTCCGCCGGGACCCGCGCGTCCACTGGCTCAGCGGTGCGGCCGAGGACCGGGCGGAACTTCCTGAGCAGGCGCTGGCCCTGCTCGAACGACCGGTCACAGCCTGATCACGTCATGGCATCGGGACGCTCCGGCCGTCATCAGGGCCCCTGAGGGCGTGTCATCATCGACCTTCGATCGAGGCGTGCATGCGGCAGTGGGGAGGGCGCGTGGCAATGGAGGCCGGCCCTCGCAACCGAGCCCAGCAGCCGGACAACGGCGCTGACACGGACACGGACACAGCACCGCTGACCGCCGACGGCCCGGACACCGTCCGGAACGACCCGCTCGGGAGCGACCCGCTTGGGAGCGACCCGCTTGGGAGCGACCCGCTTGGGAGCGACCCGCTTGGGAGCGACCCGCTTGGGCACGACCCGTCCCGGGAGGACGCGGCTCACGGCGGCCGTTCCTCCGACGGCCCAGCTCACGGCGGCCTGTCCCACGACGGCCCCGCCGACGGCGGCCCGTCCGACACTGACGCCCTCGGCAGCGGCCCCCTCGGCAGCAGCCCCCTCACCTCGTCCGACGCGCTCACCTCGTCCGATCTCCTGGGGACCTCCGACCCCCTTGGCCACTCCGATGACCTGGATGCCACCGGGGCGCTGGACGGCTCCGACGGGGCCGGTGTCGGTGAAGGCGGCGAATCCTTCCGGGAGCTGCGTCCGCCGCGTCGGCTGCGGCTGTGGCAGCTGGCACCGATCGTCGGGCTGGCGGCCGTCGGCTCGCTGATGTTCGCCTTCCCGCTCGCCTTCGAGTTCGGCGGTGACGGCGGCGCGGTGATCGCGATGCTCGGCCTGCTGCTGTGCTGCTGCGCGGCCGGCTGGGGCATGATGGCCGCTCGCCGCGTCGGCCACACCTGGCCCGGCCTGCCCGCCCGCGATTCCGGCCGCCGCGCCAGCTGGCGGGTGGTCCTCCTGTACGCCCTGGTGGTGGCCGTCCCCGCAGCCCTCGCCATCTGGCGCGTGGCCCGACTGCGCTGACGGCACCCGGCCCGAGTTGCGCTGACGTGCTTCCCTCCTGGCTGCGCTGAGCGCGTCCTGCCCGAGTTGTGCCGACGCGTTCCTCTTCTGGCTGCGCCGACGCGCGCTTTCCCGGCTGTGTGGAACGACGAGCTCCTCTTTTTCCCCGCCGCCCACCCCCCTTCGGGGGGTGGGCGGGTCAGGAGAGCACCCCCCGAGCCAGGTGGGCGGGTTCCGGAACAGCACCCCGAGCCAGGACCGCACCCAGCGTCGCCAGCGCACCCAGCGCACCCAGCGCCGCCAGCGCACCCCCGCCGCGTAGGGGCCCACGATCGGCAGCCCCGCGCACCCGTACCCCTCCACCCCGCAGCCCACTCCACCCCAACGCACCCACCCCCACCCCCACCCCACGATCACCCCGCCCCGACCCACCCCCGTCACCCCCGCCCCGTACGATGCAAGGGTGACCAGTACGCAGCGGGTGCCGTTCCTCAAGGGGCACGGCACCGAGAACGACTTCGTGATCGTCCCCGACCCGGACGGTCTGCTCGACCTGCCCGCGGCCGCGGTCGCCCGGATCTGTGACCGGCGGGCCGGCCTCGGTGGTGACGGCGTGCTGCGCGTCGTACGGTCCGCCGCGCACCCGGAGGCGCGCGATCAGGCCGACGAGGCCGAGTGGTTCATGGACTACCGCAACGGCGACGGCTCGATCGCCGAGATGTGCGGCAACGGCGTCCGGGTCTTCGCGCGCTACCTGCTCCACGCCGGCCTGGTCGAGGCCGGCGACCTCGCCATCGCCACCCGCGCCGGGGTGCGGCGCGTCCATCTCGCCAAGACCGGCGACGTCACGGTCTCCATGGGCCGCGCCGAGCTGCCCGAGGAAGGCGTCGTGGTCACGGTCGGCGGCCGCAGCTGGCCGGCCCGCAACGTCAACATGGGCAATCCGCACGCGGTCGCGTTCGTCGAGGACCTGGCCCACGCCGGGGACCTGCTGGCCGTACCGCCGTTCAGCCCCGCGGCGGTTTATCCCGATGGCGTCAACATCGAGTTCGTGGTCGACCGCGGGCCCCGGCACGTCGCGATGCGGGTCCACGAGCGCGGTTCCGGTGAGACCCGGTCCTGCGGTACCGGCGCCTGCGCGGTGGCCGTCGCGACCGCCCGGAGGGACGGTCTGGACCCGGCGACGACCGGAACTCCCGTCACGTACACGGTCGATGTGCTCGGCGGCAGCCTGAGGATCACCGAGCTGACCGACGGCACGGTCGAGATGACCGGGCCGGCCGAGATCGTCGCCGAGGGCACCTTCGACCCCTCCTGGCTGGCCGCCGCGCTCGCCTGACCGGCCCCGGGCGGGGAGGCCGGGCAGAGACCCTCCCCGGCCGCCCTGCAAAAACGATTCCGGCCAAAAGATTCGCTCGAACGGGTGATCCGTATCACTCTGAGCGAGAGGCGGACAGCACTGCGTGATGGGCTCGATAGCATCAAGCACCGGCCCGGGGCGCCGGAACTGACGCGTCCCACCGCCGGTCGACGCTGCCGGAGGTGCCCATGAGCGCAGAGGCCACGAACCCTGGTAACCCTGGAGCAGCGGACCGCGGGCGCGGCCGCCGCCGACTGGAGCTCAGAGGGCTGCGCCGCATCGGCCGCGCCGCACTGCTCGGCCCGGCCCCCCGTGACGGCCTCCCGCACGCCCTGGAACACGTCGCCAAGGTGCACCGCCGCCACCACCCCGACGCCGACCTGGACACCCTCGCCCGGGCCTATCTGCTCGCCGAGTCCTCACACCGCGGTCAGGTGCGCAAGAGCGGCGAGCCGTACATCACCCACCCATTGGCCGTGACCCTGATCCTCGCCGAACTGGGCGCGGAGACAACGACGTTGACCGCATCGCTGCTCCACGACACCGTCGAGGACACCGACCTGACGCTGGATCAGGTGCGGGAACGGTTCGGCGCCGAGGTCTGCTACCTCGTCGACGGCGTCACCAAGCTGGAGAAGGTCGACTACGGCGCCGCCGCCGAGCCGGAGACCTTCCGCAAGATGCTGGTGGCGACCGGCAACGACGTGCGGGTGATGTCCATCAAGCTCGCCGACCGGCTGCACAACATGCGCACCCTCGGCGTGATGCGGCCCGAGAAGCAGGCCCGGATCGCCAAGGTGACCCGCGACGTGCTGATCCCGCTGGCCGAACGCCTCGGCGTCCAGGCGCTCAAGGCCGAGCTGGAGGACCTGGTCTTCGCGATCCTGCACCCCGAGGAGTACGCCACCACACAGGCCCTCGTCCTGGAGTACGCCGGCCGGCCCGACCCGCTCGCCGAGATCGCGGAGCGGGTGCGCACGGTCCTGGCCGAGGCCGGCATCGACGCCGAAGTCCTGGTCCGGCCCCGGCACTTGGTCTCCGTGCACCGCGTACGGCTGGCCCGCCGCGAGCTGACCGGCGCCGACCTGGGACGGCTGCTGGTGCTGGTCGCCGAGGACGCCGACTGCTACGCCGTCCTCGGTGAGCTGCACACCTGCTTCACGCCGGTGGTCTCGGAGTTCAAGGACTTCATCGCGACACCGAAGTTCAACCTCTACCAGTCGCTGCACACCGCCGTCACCGGCCCCTCCGGGGAGATCGCCGAGACACTGATCCGCACCCACCAGATGCACCGGGTCGCCGAGGCCGGCGTGATCGCGCTGGGCAACCCGTACGCCCCCACCGACGGGCCCGACGCCCCCGAGGGTGAGCGCGCCGACCCGACCCGCCCCGGGTGGCTCTCCCGCCTGCTGGAGTGGCAGCGCACCACCCCCGACCCGGACACCTTCTGGACCTCGCTGCGCGACGATCTCGCCCAGGACCGGGAGATCACGGTCTTCTGCGCGGACGCCCCCTCGGACGGGTCGGACGCCACCGACGGGGCGGCCGGCGAGGCCATCGGCCTGCCCGCCGGCGCGAGTTGTGTGGATGCGGCGTACGAGCGGCACGGCGAGCGGGCGCACTGTTGTATCGGCGCGCGCGTCAACGGCCGGCTCGCCACCCTCGCCACCGTCCTGCACGACGGCGACAGCCTGCAGCTCCTCATGGCCCCGGACTCCGCCGCCGGCCCCTCGCCCGAATGGCTCGACCACGCCCGTACGCCCGCCGCCCGGCTCGCCATCGGCCGCTGGCTCTCCGGACCCCAGGAGCCCGCCGTGGGCCCGCAGGGCTCCGCCGAGACCGCTTCCGGGCCCTCGCCCGCCGGCCGGCCCGCCCCGGACACCGGACGCCCCGCGGTGGCCCGCGCCACGCCCGGCTCGGTCCTCGCGGTCGCGGACCTGCCCGGCGCCGCGGTCCGGCTGGCCGGCTGCTGCACACCGGTGCCGCCGGACACCGTCACCGGCTTCGCCGTACGGGGCGGCGCGGTCACCGTGCACCGCGCCCTGTGCCCCGTCGTGGCCCGTATGGCGGCCACCGGACGGCAGCCGGTCGGGGTGCGCTGGCGCGGTGCGGGACAGGGCGTCCACGGCTGCCGGGTCACCCTCATGGCCGAGGCCTTCAGCCGGCCGCACCTCCTCGCCGACCTCACCGAGGCGATCGCCGCCCAGGGCGCCGCCGTGGTGTCCGCCGCCGTCGAACCCCCGCACGAACAGCGCGTGCGCCATACGTACACGCTGCACCTGCCGAACGCGGCCGGGCTGCCGTCCCTGATGCGCGCCATGCGGCAAGTGCCCGGCGTCTTCGACGTGTTGCGGGCCGGGCGGGTCCGGCAGGCCGCCGCGCTGCGCCCCTGAGGCCGGGACCGGCCACGGGGCGGTGACGGCCCGTCGGACGGCTGCGGGCCGTCCGGAGGACACGGCTCCGGGACAGGTGCACGGGGCGCCGCCCGTTCGGGTGCCGTTTGACGGCTCGCCCGCGGCGGAGGCGGCCGCGTTGGTAGCCGTAGTTCATGTCCCTTCCCTCACGCCGACCGTCCCGCGACCCCGACCGCACCGTCCCCGCGCCGCGCCGTGCCCGCTCCGGCCGGCTCCGGAGCTCCGCCCGACGGGCAGTCGCGCTCGGGCTGGCCGCCGTCGCCACCCTCGGCGTGGCCGAGCCGCAGCCCATGGGGGCGCAGGGCCTGGGCGACCGGCTCTTCCCCATGCTCGGCAACACCGGCTACGACGTCACGTCCTACGACGTCTCCCTGGACTACACCGGCCACAACGACCGGCCGATGAACGCCACCACGGAGATCACCGCGCACGCCACCACCGAGCTCGACCGGCTCAACCTCGACTTCGCCCGCGGCACGGTGCGCTCCGTGAAGGTCGACGGCCTGCCCGCGCGCTACGAGCAGCACGGCGAGGACCTGGTGGTCGTCCCGTCGTCCCACGTCTCCCGGGGACAGCAGGTCAAGATCACCGTCCAGCACACCAGCGACCCCCGCGGCAAGACCAACGGCGGCTGGCTGCGGACCACCGACGGGCTGGCGATGGCCAACCAGGCGGACGCCGCCCACCGCGTCTTCCCCTGCAACGACCACCCCTCCGACAAGGCGTTCTTCACCTTCCGCATCACCGCCCCGCAGGAGCTGACCGCGGTCGCCAACGGCCTGCCCCTGGGGGCGGGCGGCACCCGCGCGGCCCGTCGTACCTGGACCTATCGCACCGCCCACCCCATGGCCACCGAACTCGCGCAGGTCTCCATCGGGAAGTCCAGCGTGCTGTTCAAACACGGACCGCACGACCTGCCGATCCGCGACGTGGTCCCGACCGCGCACCGCGCGGTCCTCGCCAAATGGCTGGCCAAGACGCCGCAGCAGGTCGCCTGGATGGAGCGCAAGGTCGGCCCCTACCCCTTCGAGGCGTACGGGGTGCTGATCGCCAACGCCCACACCGGCTTCGAGCTGGAGACCCAGACCCTCTCGCTCTTCGAGAAGGACCTGTTCACGGCCGAGCACCTGCCCGCCTGGTACGTGGAGTCCGTGATGGTGCACGAACTGTCACACCAGTGGTTCGGCGACAGCGTCAGCCCGCGCCGCTGGTCCGACGTCTGGCTCAACGAGGCCCACGCCACCTGGTACGAGGCGCTCTACGCCGAGGAGAAGGGCGACGCACGGGCCGACCTGGGGATCCGGATGCACCGGGCGTACGAGCAGTCCGACGGGTGGCGGGCCGAGGGCGGGCCGCCCGCCGCGCCCAAGGCCCCCAGCCCCGGCCAGAAGATCAGCATCTTCCGCCCGATCGTCTACGACGGCGGCGCCCTGGTGCTCTACGCCCTGCGGCAGAAGATCGGCCCGGCGGCCTTCGACCGGCTGGAACGCGAGTGGGTGGCCCACCACAAGGACGGCGTGGCCGACACCGCCGATTTCACCGCGCTGGCCTCCAAGATCTCCGGGCAGGACCTCACCGGCTTCTTCCAGCAGTGGCTCTACGGCACCCACACCCCGCCGATGCCCGGCCACCCGGAGTGGCGGCCCGGCGATCTCGGCACGCCGGCGAAGCCGGGGCAGCCCGCGAAGGGCGGCCAGCCCGGCAAAACCGGACAGCCGGTAAAGCTCGCCGGAAAACCCACCCCGCCCGGAAAACCCACGTGACGGCCCTTCCCGGCCGTGCGACCATCATCGGGTCGGCGCCGGCAGCCCGGGAATCTCCGCGGCGTGTCGTACGTTGACACCTACGACAGTCCCCGGTGGGGCCACCCGGGTCCCCGTGAGGGCTTCCCAACGACGCAAAGGATCAAATGACCTCCTCTTCTTCCCTTCCGCAGGACCGGCAGCGCCTCCCGGAGAGCCTTCGGGCCGACGCCCTGATGGAAGAGGACGTCGCCTGGAGCCACGAGATCGACGGGGAGCGCG
The DNA here is from genome assembly GCF_042734445.1 of Streptomyces sp. NPDC059649. Taxonomy (NCBI): domain Bacteria; kingdom Bacillati; phylum Actinomycetota; class Actinomycetes; order Kitasatosporales; family Streptomycetaceae; genus Streptomyces; species Streptomyces sp. NPDC059649. The sequence goes on along the minus strand of NZ_JBHWDV010000006.1, from coordinate 140,855 downwards.
ACGGCGACCAGTACGACCGCTCGGACCGTGCGGCACTGCGCCGTGTGGCGGGCCTCTCCACCGAGCTCGAGGACATCACCGAGGTCGAGTACCGCCAGCTCCGTCTGGAGCGCGTGGTGCTCGTCGGTGTCTGGACCTCCGGGACGGTGCAGGACACGGAGAACTCCCTCGCCGAGCTCGCCGCGCTGGCCGAGACCGCCGGCGCGCTGGTGCTCGACGGCGTCATCCAGCGCCGCGACAAGCCCGACCCGGCCACGTACATCGGCTCGGGCAAGGCCTTGGAGCTGCGCGACATCGTGCTCGAATCCGGGGCCGACACCGTGGTGTGTGACGGTGAGCTCTCCCCGGGCCAGCTGATCCATCTCGAGGACATCGTCAAGGTCAAGGTGGTCGACCGGACCGCCCTGATCCTCGACATCTTCGCCCAGCACGCCAAGTCCCGGGAGGGCAAGGCGCAGGTCTCGCTGGCGCAGATGCAGTACATGCTCCCCAGGCTGCGCGGCTGGGGCCAGTCGCTGTCCCGGCAGATGGGTGGCGGTGGCTCCGGTTCGGCGGGCGGCGGTATGGCCACCCGTGGTCCCGGTGAGACCAAGATCGAGACGGACCGGCGGCGGATCCGCGAGCGGATGGCGAAGCTGCGCCGGGAGATCGCGGAGATGAAGACCAGCCGGGACCTCAAGCGCCAGGAACGCCGGCGCCACAAGGTCCCCTCGGTCGCCATCGCCGGCTACACCAACGCCGGCAAGTCCTCGCTGCTCAACCGCCTCACCGGCGCCGGTGTGCTGGTGGAGAACTCCCTGTTCGCCACCCTGGACCCGACCGTCCGGCGGGCCGAGACGCCCAGCGGACGGCTCTACACCCTCGCCGACACCGTCGGCTTCGTCCGGCACCTGCCGCACCACCTCGTCGAGGCGTTCCGCTCCACGATGGAGGAGGTCGGCGACTCCGACCTGATCCTGCACGTGGTCGACGGCTCCCACCCGGTGCCGGAGGAGCAGCTGGCCGCCGTCCGCGAGGTGTTCCGGGACGTCGGCGCCACCGACGTGCCCGAGATCGTGGTCGTCAACAAGGCCGACGCGGCCGACCCGCTGGTCCTCCAGCGGCTGCTGCGCCGGGAGAAGCACGCGATCGCGGTCTCCGCCCGTACGGGCCAGGGCCTCGCGGAGCTGCTGACCCTGCTCGACGAGGAGCTGCCCCGGCCGCAGGTCGAGATCGAGGTGCTGGTGCCCTACACCCAGGGCGCCCTGGTCTCGCGGGCGCACGCCGAGGGCGAGGTCCTCTCCGAGGAGCACACCGCCGAGGGCACGGTCCTCAAGGCGCGGGTGCACGAGGAACTCGCCGCCGAGTTCCGCCCGTTCGTGCCGGCGGCGTAATCGCCGCACCTACGGCGCGCAGGTACGCGTAAGGCCCGCTCCGGGAGACCGGAGCGGGCCTTCGCCGTAGTGGCGGCCCGGTGGGGCGGTGCCGGGCACCGCCCCACCTCAGCGCATTACTGCTTGCTCGCCCACTTCTTGCTCATGTTGTCGAACATGGCCTTGGCCTCGGGGCCCAGGTGCGGGCCGGCCGACCAGCGGGCCGGGCGCGGACCCATCGACATGTTGGACACCAGCACCGGCTTGCCGTCCGCACCCTTGATGAACCAGGGGCCACCGGAGGAGCCACCGGTCATCGTGCAGCCGATCCGGTACATGGTCGGCTTGTTGGCGTCCATCGACAGCCGGGTCGGCTTGTCGGTGCAGCTCTGCTGCGCGGCGCCGTCGAACGGCGGCTCGGCCGGGTAGCCCTGCGCGGTCAGGCTGGGGATCTTCGCCATCGCCGGGGCGTTGAAGTCCACCTGGTAGGCGCCGCCGGCCATCTCCTCCAGCGACTTGCCGCCGGTGCTCTCCTCCGGCTTCACATGCATCAGCGCGAAGTCGTACGGGGCCATCGGCACACCCGGAACGGCGCCGCCGTCCTTGATCCACTCGCTGGACGTCGCCATGTCGTCGGCCCACCACTTGCCCGACGGGACGCGCTCCTCGAAGGGCTTGCTCTTCAACTGGCCGGCGGTGCCACCGGTCTTGTTGAAGTTCGGCACGAACATCATGTTGCGGTACCAGCCGCCGTTCTTGCCGGCGTGCACACAGTGCGCCGCGGTCCACACCAGGTTGGACTTACCCGGGTGCGCCGGGTCCTTGACGACCGTGGCGGAACAGCGCGACTCGCCATGGGGGGTGCTGAACAGCAGCAGACCCACACCGGGAGCGGTGGTGGTGTACGGGGTCTTGACGGCCTGAGCGGGGACGGCGGCCGGCTCAGGATCCGTCTTGCCCTGGTCCTCGGAGATGTCCTCGGGCTTGCTGGGGTCCTTCGGAGGCTTGACCTTCTCGATCTTGTCCGGGTTCCAGAAGTTCTTGATGATCGGGTTGATGAACTCCCCGGCCTCCCGGAGCCACTTGTCCTTGTCCCAGTTCTTCCACTCGCCGTTCTTCCACTTGTCCAGGTCGATGCCGTGTTCCTTGAGCTTGTCCTGGATGTCCTGAGGAATCTTGATCTCACCCGGGGCATGCGCCACGGACTGGCTGGGCTTGGCGTCAGCGTTGTCGCTGTCCGGCCCGCAGCCGGTGGCGGTGAGCGCCACTACGGCGGTGAGGGCGGCGGCGGCCAGGACGGGCCGTCGTATGGGTCGCATGGGTGTGATCCCCCTGATGAATCGAAAGGTGTGCCTTGAGCGGAGTCGCGCCCGGTTCCGGAAGTTGTCATGAACCTCAAGATCCGAGCGCAAGTCCCCACTATGCCGGTGACGATGGGGACGGCGGTACTCGGGTCCCCGGTTCCAGCCTGTCAAGGATCTTGGTCCGGGCCGTGATCCGGCGTCGCCGCCGTCGTTGGTACGTACGGGGGACGGCCGGGCTGCCCGCCGGCCCGCTCGGTATGCAGCAGCTCACCAAGCAGGAGGTCACAACTGCCGTGGCGTTGACCGAAACCGTGCCGGCGGCCGCGCCGCCGGCCCACGAGGGGATCCTGCGCCGGCAGTCCCTGCGTGAGTCCGCAGCCCGTACGTACGCGCGCTCGCTGCCCATCGTCCCGGTGCGCGCCCGCGGCCTGACCATCGAGGGCGCCGACGGCCGGCGTTACCTCGACTGCCTCTCCGGCGCCGGCACCCTTGCCCTCGGCCACAACCACCCGGTCGTGCTGGAAGCGATCCGCACGGTCCTCGACTCCGGCGCTCCGCTGCACGTCCTCGACCTGGCCACCCCCGTCAAGGACGACTTCACCACCGAGCTGTTCGCCACGCTGCCCAGGGAATTGGCCGAAAGGGGCCGGATCCAGTTCTGCGGCCCGGCCGGTACGGACGCCGTCGAGGCGGCCTTCAAACTCGTCCGCACCGCCACCGGCCGGGACGGCCTGATGGCCTTCTCCGGCGCCTACCACGGCATGACCGCCGAGGCGCTCGCCGCCTCCGGGGGCGCCCAGCACACCAGCGTGGCCCGGCTGCCCTACCCCTACGACTACCGCTGTCCGTTCGGCACCGGCGGTGAGCGCGGCGCCGAACTCGCTGCCCGCTGGACCCAGAACCTCCTCGACGACCACAAGAGCGGGGTGCCCCGGCCGGCCGGGATGATCCTGGAACCCGTCCAGGGTGAGGGCGGGGTGATCCCCGCGCCGGACGGCTGGCTGCGGCGGATGCGCGAGCTCACCGCCGCCCGGCAGATCCCGCTGATCGTGGACGAGGTCCAGACCGGCGTCGGCCGCACCGGCACCTTCTGGGCGATCGAACACAGCGGGATCGTCCCCGACGTGCTGGTGCTGTCGAAGGCGATCGGCGGCAGCCTGCCGCTGGCCGTGATCGTCTACCGCGAGGAACTCGACGCCTGGCAGCCCGGCGCGCACGCCGGCACCTTCCGCGGCAACCAGCTCGCCATGGCCGCGGGCCGCGCCACCCTCGCGTACGTCCGCGCCAACGGCCTCGCCGCACGCGCCGGGGAACTCGGCGCACGGATGCTCGGCCAGCTCCGCGCCTGGGCCGGCTCCCACGACTGCATCGGTGACGTCCGCGGCCGCGGTCTGATGCTCGGCCTCGAACTCGTCGACCCCGGCGCCGCCCCGGACCCCGGCGGCGCCCGCCCCGCCGCCCCGCAGCTCGCCGCCGCCGTCCAGCAGGCCTGCCTGGACCGCGGTCTGATCGTCGAACTGGGCGGCCGGCACTCCGCCGTCGTCCGGCTGCTGCCACCCCTGACCATCACCGACGAACAGGCGGACGCGATCCTCGACCGCCTCGCCGACGCCATCACGGCGGCGGTCCGCACCGACCCCGGGCCGACGGGCTCGTCCCCCACGACACTGCGAGGCACCACCCCATGAACGAACGCCCCGGCCCCGACGGCACCCCGCCCGCCGAGCGCCTCCCCGACCGGCACCACGGCGCCGGCACCATCGAGTCCGTCCCCCGCCAGCAGCGCCGCGCCCCGGAGGACGCCTGCCACCAGCCGACCCACGAGGGACCCGACACGGCGGCCGGCCCGCTCACCGCGCCCGCTCCCTACGACCGCGTCCCCGGCGAACAGGACCCGCTCGACCACCCGGCCCCGGCGGTCGCCGCGGACGCCGCGGGCGTCGAGCACCTGCTGCGCTGCTGGCTGCGGGAGAACGGCAGCCCGCGGCCGGCCGGCGGCCGGCTCCGCCTCCCGCTGCCCGCCAGCGCCACCGCACTGCACATCCCCGTCCGCTACTGGTCGCCCACCGGCTGGCACCGCCTGGGCGCGCCCGTCCTCGAAGGCGCCCCGGCCGGCGCCGCCCCGCTGGACGCCGTCACGCTCGCCGCGCTGCTGCGCCGCGAGGCCGCGCACGGCGGCGACCGGCGGGCCTCGGACGGCGGCGAGCACCGTGTCGCCGACGGCGGCGAGCGGACCGCCCCGGAGAGCGCGCCGACACCGGACGGCGACGGTGCCGAACTCCTCGGCAGGGTCGCCAACTCCGTCCGGAACGTGGCCACCTTCCTCGCCGACCGGCGCGCCCGGCCCGCCGACGCCCACGACGCGCTCTTCCTCGAAGCCGAACAGTCCCTGCTCCTCGGCCATCCGCTGCACCCCACGCCCAAGAGCCGGGAAGGGCTCAGCGACGCCGAGACCCGGGCCTATTCGCCCGAACTGCGCGGCGCCTTCCCGCTGCACTGGATCGCCGTGCACCGCTCCGCCGTCGCCACCGACTCCGCCTGGACCGAACGCGGCAAGCCCGTCCCGGCCGAACGGCTCACCGCCCGCCTAGCCGGCGAGGGCCTGCAACTCCCCGATGACACCGTGCCGTTGCCGCTGCACCCCTGGCAGGCCCGGGAGCTCGCCGGGCGCCCCGACCTCACCGCCCTCCGCGACGCCGGACTGCTGCACGACCTGGGCCCGCACGGCCCGCTCTGGCACCCCACCTCCTCCGTCCGCACCGTCCACCACCCCGATGCGGAGGCCATGCTCAAGCTCTCCCTCGGGCTGCGCATCACCAACTCCCGCCGGGAGAACCTCCGCAAGGAACTCGTCCGCGGGGTCGAGGTGCACCGGCTGCTGCGCACCGGACTCGGCGAGGAGTGGCAGACCGCCCACCCGTGCTTCGACATCGTCCGCGATCCGGCCTACCTCGCCGTCGACGGCCCCGACGGCGAACCCGTCCAGGGCCTGGACGTCGTCATCCGCCACAACCCCTTCACCCGCACCGACGACGCCGTCTGCATCGCCGGCCTCACCTCGCCCCGCCCCTGGCCCGGCCACGCGGGCGTCCGCTCCCGCCTCGAAGACCTCGTCGGCACCCTCGCCGCCCGCACCGGACGCCCGCACGGCGCGGTGGCCGCGGAGTGGTTCCTGCGCTATCTCGAAGCGGTCGTCCGGCCCCTGCTGTGGCTCGACGGCACGGCCGGCGTCGTCCTGGAGGCCCACCAGCAGAACACCCTCGTGCTGCTGGACCCCGACGGCTGGCCGACCGGTGGCCGCTACCGCGACAACCAGGGCTACTACTTCCGCACCTCCCGCCGCGCCGACCTCGAACGGCGGCTGCCCGGCATCGGCGCCGTGAGCGACACCTTCGTCGCCGACGACGTCATCGACGAACGCTTCGCCTACTACCTCGGCATCAACAACGTCCTCGGCCTCATCGGGGCCTTCGGCGCCCAGCGCCTGGTCCGCGAGGAGATCCTGCTCGCCGCCTTCCGGAGGTTCCTCGCCGACGCCGCCGCGGCTCCGGAAGAGCACCGCTCCCCGCTCCCCGAGCAACTGCTGGCCGCCCGCACCCTGCGCTGCAAGGCCAATCTCGCCACCCGGCTGCACGGCCTGGACGAACTCGTCGGTCCCGTCGAAACCCAGTCCGTCTACGTCACCCTGCCCAACCCCCTCGTCCCCTAGGACGCCGATCCGTCCGACCGCAGCCCCCCGCCCACCGTCCCCGGCGCCGACGCCCCGCGACCCACAAGGCCACGCGGCATCCGGCCACGAGAGGAGAGCGTCGCCGTGCCATCCACCGATTCCGGCATCGACTCCCGCGCCGACCAGGCCGTCCCCCACCCGCTCACGGCAGACAACGGCGCCCGGGGCACCGGCGGCCCCGGCCGACCGCCGTCCCCCACCGGCCCGCTCCTCGACGACCTGGCGGACTGGGGCCCGGCCCGCACACCCGCCGGGCCGTTCCGGCTCGTCCCCGTCCGGCCCGACCGCGACCTGGAACGGATCACCGCCTGGATGAACGACCCGGCCGTCTCGGCCTTCTGGGAGCTGGCCGGCCCTCCCGAGACCACCGCCGCCCACCTGCGCGGCCAACTCGACGGGGACGGCCGGAGCGTGCCCTGCCTGGGCGTGCTCGACGGCGTCCCGATGAGCTACTGGGAGATCTACCGCGCCGACCTCGACCCGCTCGCCCGCCACTACCCGGCGCGTCCCCACGACACCGGGATCCACCTCCTCCTCGGTCGCGCCCACGACCGCGGCCGCGGCCTGGGCAGCGCCCTGCTGCGCGCCACCGCCGACCTCGTGCTCGACCGCCGCCCGGACTGCGCGCGGGTCCTCGCCGAGCCCGACCTGCGCAACACCGCGTCCGTCGCGGCCTTCCTGACCGCCGGCTTCCGCTACGCCGACGAGATCGAACTCCCGGAGAAACGCGCGGCGTTGATGGTCCGCGACCGCGCCCACCGCCATCTGCTCTGACCCCGGGGCCGTCCGTCGACGGCCCCGCACCGGTCCGCCGTCCACCCCGCCGCTCCGGTTGTCCCCCGTACGAGCCGGGGCGGTCCCGCTTCGAGGAGTCCCGCCTTGCCTCCTGAACCCCAGCCTTCGCAGCACGCCTGGCAGCACGCCGCCCGTCGGCTCTTCGCCAAGATCCTGGCGGAATTCGCCTACGAGGAAGTCCTCGCCCCCGAGCCCGACGGCACCGGCCCGGACGGCGTCCCCCGCTACCGCCTGCCGGTCTCCGACGCGCTGACCTACCGCTTCCGCGCCCGCCGCGGCGCCTACGGCCACTGGCGCGTCGACCCCGACTCGATCACCCCCGACGCCGACCCCTTCCACTTCCTCACGCACGCCCACGACACCGTCCTGGGCCTGTCCGGCGACACCACCGGCCACCTCATCCGGGAACTGACCGCCACCCTGGCCGCCGACACCCGCCTCGACGCCACCGCCCTCAGCGCCGCCGACCTCGCCGACCTGGACTACGCCGCCCTCGAAGGCCACCAGACCGGCCACCCCTGGCTCGTCGCCAACAAAGGCCGGCTCGGCTTCTCGGCCACCGACGCGGCGACCTGGGCCCCCGAAGCGCGCACCGCCCGGCGCCTGCCCTGGCTCGCCGCGCACCACGGCATCGCCCACTACCGCGGTATCCCCACGCTGGCCACCCCCGATCGTCTCTACGGCGAGGAACTCACCCCCGCCACCCGTCACGCCTTCGCCCGCGCCATCACCGACGAGGGGCGCGACCCCGCCGACTACCTCTTCCTCCCCGTGCACCCCTGGCAATGGGACGAGACCATCGCCCCGCTCTTCGCCCCGCAACTCGCGGACAGATCCATCATCGCGCTGCCCACTGACAACGACCTCCGACTGCCGCAGCAGTCGATCCGCACCTTCCTCAACATCAGCCGGCCCGAGGCCCGTACGGTCAAACTGCCGCTGTCCATCCTCAACACCCTGGTCTGGCGCGGACTGCCCACCGAGCGCACCCTCGCCGCGCCCGCGGTCACCCGCTGGGTCCACGGCCTGCGCGACGCCGACCCCTACCTCCGCGACGAGACCCGGGTGATCCTCCTCGGCGAGATCGCCTCGGTCACCGTCGAGCACCCCCTCTACGACCGGCTGCCGGGCGTCCCGTACCAGTTCAAGGAGCTGCTCGGGTGCATCTGGCGGGAGCCGCTGCACAGCTGCCTCGACCCCGGCGAACGGGGCCGCACCCTGGCCGCCCTGCTGCAGACCGACCCCGAGGGCCGCGCGCTGACCGCCGAGCTGGTGCACCGCTCCGGCCTGGCCCCCCGTGACTGGCTGGCCCGCCTCTTCGCCGCGCTGCTCCCCCCGCTGCTGCACTTCCTGTACCAGTACGGCACCGTCTTCTCCCCGCACGGCGAGAACGCCATCGTGGTCTTCGACGAGGACGACGTCCCGACCCGCCTCGCGGTCAAGGACTTCGTCGACGACGTCAACACCAGCGCCCAGCCGCTGCCGGAGCACGACTCCATGCCGGAGGACGTACGCACGGTCCTGCTCACCGAACCGCCCGCGTTCCTCACCCAGTTCATCCACTCCGGCCTGTTCGTCGGCGTCTTCCGCTACCTCGCCCCGTTGTGCGCGGACCAACTCGGCGTCCCCGAGCAGGAGTTCTGGTCACTCGTACGGGCGGAGATCCTCCGCCACCACGAGCGCTTCCCCGGCCTGAAGGAGCGGTACGAGACGTTCGACCTGCTCACCCCGCGGATCGAGCGGCTGTGTTTGAACCGCAACCGTCTGCATGTGGACGGCTACCGGGACCGCCAGGAGCGCCCGCACGCCGCCGTGCACGGCACCGTCCGCAACCCCCTCCACCATCCGTGACCCGGCACGGTGTCAGTGGTCCCGCGTAGGCTTGCAGCGCTATGACGAAGCCCTCCCTCCCCGATCTGCTCCACGCCGCCGTCACCGCCGTCGGCGGCACCGAGCGCCCCGGCCAGGTGGCGATGGCCGAGGCCGTCGCCGAGGCCGTGGACGACAGCTCCCACCTGCTGGTCCAGGCCGGCACCGGCACCGGAAAGTCCCTCGGCTATCTGGTGCCGGCGCTCGCGCACGGCGAGCGGGTGGTCGTCGCCACGGCCACCCTCGCACTCCAGCGCCAGCTGGTGGAGCGCGATCTTCCGCGGACGGTCGACGCACTGCACCCGCAGCTGCGCCGCCGCCCCGAGTTCGCCATGCTCAAGGGCCGCTCGAACTACCTGTGCCTGCACCGCCTCCACGAGGGCGCCCCGCAGGAAGAGGAGGACGGCCTCTTCGACGTCTTCGAGCAGGCCACGCCCACCAGCAAGCTCGGCAAGGACCTGCTGCGGCTGCGGGACTGGGCGGACGAGACCGAGACCGGCGACCGCGACGCCCTGACCCCCGGAGTCTCGGACCGCGCCTGGGCCCAGGTCTCGGTCTCCTCCCGGGAGTGCCTGGGCGCCTCGAAGTGCGCGTACGGCGCGGAGTGCTTCGCCGAGGCCGCCCGGGAGCGCGCCAAACTGGCCGACGTGGTCGTCACCAACCACGCGCTGCTGGCCATCGACGCGATCGAGGGCGCCCCGGTCCTTCCGCAGCACGAGGTCCTGATCATCGACGAGGCCCATGAGCTGGTCTCCCGGGTCACCGGCGTCGCCACCGGCGAGCTCACCCCCGGCCAGGTCAACCGCGCCGTGCGCCGGGCGGCCAAGCTCGTCAACGAAAAGGCCGCCGACCAGCTCCAGACCGCCGCCGAGACCTTCGAGCGCCTGATGGAACTGGCCCTCCCGGGCCGCCTGGAGGAGATCCCCGAGGACCTGGGCTACTGCCTCATGGCGCTGCGCGACGCGGCCCGGGAGGTCATCTCGGCGCTCGGCTCGACCCGCGACAAATCGGTGCAGGACGAGGACGCCGTCCGCAAGCAGGCGCTCGCCTCGGTGGAGAACGTCCATGCCGTCGCCGAGCGGATCGCCAACGGCTCCGAGTACGACGTGGTCTGGTACGAACGCCACGACCGCTTCGGCGCGTCCCTGCGGGTCGCGCCGCTGTCCGTCTCGGGGCTGCTGCGCGAGAAGCTCTTCGAGGACCGTTCCGTGGTCCTCACCTCCGCCACGCTCAAACTGGGCGGTGACTTCAACGGCGTCGCGGCTTCCCTGGGGCTCTCCCCGGAGGGCGCCCAGCGCGAGGACGCACCCCCGTGGAAGGGCCTCGACGTCGGCTCGCCCTTCGACTACGCGAAGCAGGGCATCCTCTACGTCGCCAAGCACCTCGCCCAGCCGGGCCGGGAGGGCAGCCGCGGCGACATGCTCGACGAGCTCGCCGAGCTGATCGAGGCCGCCGGCGGTCGCACCCTGGGCCTGTTCTCGTCCATGCGGGCCGCCCAGGCCGCCGCGGAGGAGCTGCGCGGCCGGCTGGACGTACCGATCCTGCTCCAGGGCGAGGAGACCCTCGGCGAGCTGATCCGGGCCTTCGCCGCCGACGCCCGAACCTGCCTGTTCGGCACGCTCTCCCTCTGGCAGGGCGTCGACGTACCGGGGCCGAACTGCCAGCTGGTGGTGATGGACCGGGTGCCGTTCCCGCGCCCGGACGATCCGTTGATGAGCGCTCGGCAGAAGGCGGTCGAGGAGGCCGGCGGCAATGGCTTCATGGCCGTGGCGGCCACTCATGCCGCCCTGCTGATGGCCCAGGGCGCCGGCCGGCTGGTCCGTGCCACGGGCGACCGCGGAGTGGTGGCCGTATTGGACCCGCGGGTCGAGCGGGCCCGCTACGGCTCGTTCCTGCGCGCCTCGATGCCCGACTTCTGGTACACCACCGACCGCAACCAGGTCCGCCGCTCCCTGGCGGCCATCGACGCGGCCGCCAAGGCGGCGGAGGAGAAGCCCGCGCAGTAGCGGGCGCATGCGCCAGGGGGCGCGGAGCCCTGCTGTGGATACCGGCGCTTCCGGGCCGATACGCACAGCAGGGCTCCGGGACCGGCGCAGAGGTCCCGGAGCCCGGTCGTGAGGGGTGGGTCAGACCCGCCGCAGTACGGCCACCACCTTGCCGAGGATGGTCGCCTCGTCACCGGGGATGGGCTGGTACGCGGAGTTGTGCGGCAGCAGCCACACATGGCCGTCCTCGCGCTTGAAGCGCTTGACGGTGGCCTCGCCGTCCAGCATCGCGGCGACGATGTCACCGTTCTCGGCGACCGGCTGACGGCGGACCGTGACCCAGTCGCCGTCGCAGATCGCGGCTTCGATCATGGAGTCACCGACGACCTTCAGGACGAACAGCTCACCGTCGCCGACGAGCTGGCGGGGGAGCGGGAAGACGTCCTCGACCGACTCCTCGGCGAGGATCGGGCCACCGGCGGCGATCCGGCCGACCAGCGGGACGTAGGAGGCGGCCGGCTTGCCGGCGGTCTCCGTCGCGGCGCTGGTGGCGCTCTGGTCGGAGCCGCGGACCTCGTACGCCCGCGGGCGGTGCGGGTCGCGTCGCAGGAAGCCCTTGCGCTCCAGGGCCATGAGCTGATGGGCGACGGAGGAGGTGCTGGACAGCCCGACGGCCTGGCCGATCTCCCGCATGGACGGTGGATAGCCGCGCCGCTGCACCGAATCCCGGATCACCTCGATCACCCTGCGCTGGCGGTCGGTGAGCCCCGAACTGTCCGCGCGGATTCCTGGTGGCCGACCGGGAAGCGATCGGGCTGGCTTCTGCTCTTCGGAGTCCAACGTGGCGTCTTCCATCGGCGGCCGCGATGCCTTTTGCGGATGTTCGAACCGGCTCTGGGAGTGGCTTTGTGCGGTGATGGTCGCGCTGTCTGCGGTGGTGGTCACGTCGGCCCCTCTCGAAATGTTCTCCCTAGTTAGCCAACGGTAGTTGCTTTCGAAAGGTTGCGCCAAACACACGTTCGAGTGAAATATTCGCTGATTGGCTGACCCGATCAAGTGGCTGGGTGTATGGCCGAGTGACGAATTTCCGCGCGCAACGGAGTGGCCGTGCGATCGGCCCGATTGTGTCATCCCCGCCCCGCCGCACTCCCGCGCGGGTCGCGTCCCGTACCCTCGTGGGCGGCCGTCCGGCCCGCCCCCCTCGCGACACGCGGTAGGCGGATGTAAGCGGGCCGACACCACATCTAGTGGTTAGATGCGTTCGGCCGCCCACAAGTTGTGGTCCCTGGTCCTTCGGGGCGCGGGGATCGCCTATGCTTGGGGCTGCTTCGGAGGCCCCATGGGGGCGGCCGGAGGTTATTCGTCGTGCGCCGGGATCGTTGGCGTACGTACGTCCGTATAGCGAGGGTGAGGAGGGTCGAGCCATGCACTGCCCCTTCTGCAGGCACCCCGACAGCCGGGTGGTCGACAGCCGGACCACGGACGACGGGACGGCGATCCGCCGGCGCCGTCAGTGCCCCGACTGCTCCCGCCGTTTCACGACCGTCGAGACGGCGTCCCTGATGGTGATCAAGCGGAGCGGGGTCACCGAGCCCTTCAGCCGCAACAAGGTCATCGCCGGGGTGCGGAAGGCGTGCCAGGGTCGCCCGGTCACCGAGGACGCGCTCGCCAAGCTCGGCCAGCGGGTCGAGGAAGCGGTGCGCGCGACCGGCAGCGCCGAGCTGTCCACCCACGACGTCGGGCTCGCCATACTGGGCCCGCTGCAGGAACTCGACCTCGTCGCGTACCTGCGCTTCGCGTCCGTTTACCGGGCCTTCGATTCGCTCGAGGACTTCGAGGCGGCCATCGCCGAGCTGCGGGAGCAGCGCGAGCAGGGCCCGCCCGGCCCGGACTGCGGGACCGACGGGGAGGCCGACGCGGCCGTTCCCGTGCCCGCCACCGCCGCCGACTGAGCTCGGCGCGCATCCAGACCTGTATCGGGGCGAGAGCAGGGCGCCCCGGTATCAGAAAGACAAACACCGTGCCACGGAATGCGTGCGCACATATGGGCGTTTGCCCGTATACAGGGAGGCGGAATGACAGAGACGACGAGCGGCCCGGCACGAGGCTCCCGCGCCAAGGGCAGCAAGGTGAGCAAGGGTCTGCGTATCGAGCGCATTCACACCACCCCCGGAGTGCATCCGTACGACGAGGTGGAATGGGCCAGCCGTGACGTCGTCATGACCAATTGGCGCGACGGCTCGGTCAATTTCGAGCAGCGTGGCGTCGAGTTCCCCGAGTTCTGGTCGGTGAACGCGGTCAACATCGTTACGAGCAAGTACTTCCGTGGCGCGGTGGGCTCCCCGAGCCGTGAGGCGAGCCTCAAGCAGCTGATCGACCGCGTGGTCAAGACGTACCGCAAGAGCGGCGAGGAGAACGGTTACTTCGCCTCCCCGGCGGACGCCGAGATCTTCGAGCACGAGCTGGCGTACGCCTTGCTGCACCAGATCTTCAGCTTCAACTCGCCGGTGTGGTTCAACGTCGGCACCCAGCAGCCGCAGCAGGTCAGCGCCTGCTTCATCCTGTCCGTGGACGACTCGATGGAGTCGATCCTGGACTGGTACAAGGAAGAGGGGATGATCTTCAAGGGCGGCTCCGGTGCCGGTCTGAACCTCTCCCGCATCCGCTCCTCCAAGGAACTGCTCTCCTCCGGTGGCAACGCCTCCGGCCCGGTCTCCTTCATGCGGGGCGCCGACGCCTCCGCCGGAACGATCAAGTCCGGCGGCGCCACCCGCCGCGCGGCCAAGATGGTCGTGCTCGACGTCGACCACCCGGACGTCGAGGCCTTCATCGAGACCAAGGTGAAGGAGGAGGAGAAGATCCGCGCGCTGCGCGACGCGGGCTTCGACATGGACCTGGGCGGCGACGACATCACGTCCGTCCAGTACCAGAACGCCAACAACTCGGTCCGCGTGAACGACGAGTTCATGAAGGCCGTCGAGTCCGGCTCGAAGTTCGGCCTGCGCGGCCGCCTGACCGGTGAGGTCATCGAGGAGGTCGACGCCAAGGGCCTGTTCCGCAAGATGGCGGAGGCAGCCTGGGCGTGCGCCGACCCCGGCATCCAGTACGACGACACCATCAACCACTGGCACACCTCGCCGGAGACGGGCCGGATCACCGCCTCCAACCCGTGCAGCGAGTACATGCACCTGGACAACTCCTCGTGCAACCTCGCCTCGCTCAACCTCCTGAAGTTCCTGCGCGACGACGACCTGGGCAACCAGTCCTTCGACGCCGAGCGCTTCGCCAAGGTCGTCGAGCTGGTCATCACCGCGATGGACATCTCCATCTGCTTCGCCGACTTCCCCACCCAGAAGATCGGTGAGACCACCCGCGCCTACCGCCAGCTGGGCATCGGCTACGCCAACCTGGGCGCCCTGCTGATGGCCACCGGCCACGCCTACGACTCCGACGGCGGCCGTGCGCTGGCCGGTGCCATCACCTCCCTGATGACCGGCACCTCCTACCGCCGTTCCGCCGAACTGGCCGCGGTCGTCGGCCCGTACGACGGCTACGCCCGGAACGCCGACGCCCACAAGCGCGTCATGAAGCAGCACTCGGACGCCAACGGCGCCGCGGTGCGCATGGACGACCTGGACACCCCGGTCTGGGCCGCGGCCACCGAGGCCTGGCAGGACGTCCTGCGCCTCGGCGAGAAGAACGGCTTCCGCAACGCCCAGGCGTCCGTGCTGGCCCCGACCGGCACGATCGGCCTGATGATGGACTGCGACACCACGGGCGTCGAGCCGGACCTGGCGCTGGTCAAGTTCAAGAAGCTGGTCGGCGGCGGCTCCATGCAGATCGTGAACAACACGGTCCCCAAGGCGCTCAAGCGGCTCGGCTACCAGCCCGAGCAGGTCGAGGCGATCGTGGCGCACATCGCCGACCACGGCAATGTCGTCAACGCCCCGGGCCTCAAGCCGGAGCACTACGAGGTCTTCGACTGCGCCATGGGCGAGCGCTCCATCTCGCCGATGGGCCACGTCCGCATGATGGCCGCCGCCCAGCCGTTCCTGTCCGGTGCCATCTCCAAGACGGTCAACGTCCCGGAGTCGGCCACCGTCGAGGAGATCGAGGACGTCTACTTCCAGGGCTGGAAGCTCGGCCTGAAGGCGCTGGCGATCTACCGCGACAACTGCAAGGTCGGCCAGCCGCTCTCCGCCAAGAAGAAGGAGGAGAAGAAGGCCGCGGTCGAGCCGGTCACCGAGAAGGTCGTCGAGTACCGCCCGGTCCGCAGGCGCCTCCCCAAGGGCCGTCCGGGGATCACCACTTCCTTCACGGTCGGCGGTGCCGAGGGCTACATGACCGCCAACTCCTACCCGGACGACGGTCTTGGTGAGGTCTTCCTGAAGATGTCCAAGCAGGGCTCGACCCTCGCGGGCATGATGGACGCCTTCTCCATCGCGGTGTCGGTCGGCCTCCAGTACGGCGTCCCGTTGGAGACCTACGTTTCGAAGTTCACCAACATGCGCTTCGAGCCGGCCGGTATGACCGACGACCCGGACGTGCGGATGGCGCAGTCGATCGTCGACTACATCTTCCGCCGCCTGGCGCTGGACTTCCTGCCGTTCGAGACCCGCTCGGCCCTGGGCATCCACTCCGTCGAGGAGCGCCAGCGCCACCTGGAGACCGGTTCCTACGAGCCGGCCGACGACGAGGTCGACGTCGAGGGCCTGGCCCAGTCGGCGCCGCGCCAGATCGACCCGCCGAAGGAGTCCACCCCGGCGGTGAAGATCGTCGAGGAGACCGCCGCCCCGGCTCCCAAGCAGGCGCACACCAACGCCGAACTGGTCGAGATGCAGCTGGGCATCAATGCCGACGCCCCGCTGTGCTTCTCCTGCGGCACGAAGATGCAGCGCGCCGGCAGCTGCTACCTGTGCGAGGGCTGCGGCTCGACCAGCGGCTGCAGCTGAGCCTGTGACGGGCCGCGCCGGAGGTCTTCGGTGCGGCCCGTAGGGCCCGCGTGGCGGGTCGAGAGGGCTCAAGGACGTACGGAGGGGACCGGTCGGGCGCCGGTCCCCTCCGGCGTGTGCGCGGGGCCGTTGCGGCCGCTCGTCCGCGGGCGGAGCAGCGCGTGCAGGGCCGCAGCGGCCAGCTGGACACCGGCGATGCCCGCCAGGAGGAGAGCCGGCGGGAGGGCGGCCGCCGCACCGACGAGCGTCGCGCCCACGGATGCCGCGGTGAACTTCAGCCCCGCCCCCAGGGTGAAGACCTGCGCCCGGGCCCGCGGCGGTGCGTGCGTGGCCCGGATGCGGAGGGTGGCGGTCAGCAACGGGCCGTCGCACACGCCCGCGAGGGCGAAGAGGGCCAGGCCGGCCCCCGGCGACGGGACCAGCGCGGCGGCGGCCAGCGCCAGGCCGGTCCCGCACAGCGAGACGGTGGCGAGGTGGTGATCCGGGAGGGGCGGTTGCCTGCGGGCCGCCACCAGTGAGCCGATGAGCGCCCCGAGGGCGAACGCCGTCATCAGGGCGCCACCCGCCCCCGGGTGTCCCCGGTGGGCGGCGAGCAGCACCGTAGTGGTGGTGAGCCCGCCGAGGGCGCCGAACGCCAGACAGGTCGCCGCCGTGATGGCGCGCAGCTCACGGGTGCGCCATACGGCCGCGAGCCCGGCCATGAGGTCCGCGCGCAGAGTGGTGACGGGTAGCGCGCCGGGCACCGGCTGGTCCGTGTGCCGGTACGGCAGTCCGCCGGCCAGGGACGCCCCGAGGGCCGCCGCGGCCCCGATGAGCAGCGTGGCGGCGCCCGGGGAGGCCAGTGCGGCCACCGCGCTGACCACGGCGGGCCCGGCCACCGAGGCGGCGTTGTAGACCGCCGCATCCAGGGCGTAGGCCCGGTCGCGCCGTCCGCCTGCCGGCAGGAGAACGGCGATCAGGCTGGACAGGCCCCCGGAGACGACCGGGCCGCACGCGCCGCCGGCGAGGGCGACGGCCAACGTCACCGGTAGCGGGGCCCGCCCGAGGAGCTGCGACAGTACGGCGATGGCCGCGGCGAAACCGCTCAGCGCCCCGAGGTAGCCCAGCCGCAGGCGGCGCACCCGGGGAGCGAGGGCGCCCACCAGGGGAGCCGCGACCACATGCGGTGCCATCCAGGCGGTGAGGACGAAGGCGCCCTGGGCCGCGCTCCCGGTCCGCTGCACCGCCAGCAGGACGACCGCCACGGCCATTCCTTCATCGGCGAGCCGGGCGAAGAAGGCGGTGGCCAGATAGAGCGGTAATCCTGCGCGTGCTCCCGGGGTGGCGGACTGCCGCGGCATACGCATCTCCAGGTTTCCGGTGAGCCGACGCTGGCGACCAAGGATGGGGTGTAACGGCTTGTACGCGCAAGTCGTTACGCTGGAACGGCGTGAACGGACCATGGGTATGCGCCAGGAGTGCGGAGAGTGGGGAGACCGTGACGGGTGAGGCGGCGGTGCGGCATGGGTTCCGGCCCGCGGACCGGCTGATCGATCTGGTGAATGCGGTACGCACGGAACCGGGTATCCCCCGAGAGGCGCTGGCTGCGCTGCTCGCGCGCCATGGGGAACGCCCGGAGGACCTCACCGAGCAGGCGTTCACGGGCGAGGACGCCGAGGGGCTGCGGGCGGCCGCGGACCGGCTCGGCGGTCTCCTCGCCGAGCCCGATGTCGACCGGGCCGCCCACGCCATCAATGCGCTGCTGGCCGAATGCGGTGCCCGGCCGCACCTCTCGCGGCACGACGGGCACACCTGGCATCTGCACATCGACCGGGGGGACGAGGCGACCTGGGCCGAGTGGTTCATGGCCTCAAGTGCCCTGGTCCTGGCGCAGATCCTCACCGAGTACGGCCGGATTCCCTGGGGGGAATGCGCCGCTCCGGGGTGCGCCACGCTCTATCTGGGCACCGGCCCCGGGAGCGGGCGCCGCTACTGCTCGACCACCTGCGCGTCACGGGCGCGGGTCGCGGCGCACCGCCGCCGCAAGAGGGAGGGCGGATAGCGACGCGCGCCATGGGGGCGGTCATGCGGCGCGGTTCCGCTCTCGTGGGTTCCGTAGGGGCGCCCTGGTCAGCGTCCCATCAGCCGGGAGAAGTCGGCCGGTTCGGCGTCGAAGCCCCGGAGTGCCGCATGGAAGTGCCAGTTGCCCGCCTCGTCCCGGGTGAACTCGGCGACCGTCGCGGCGGTCGACTGCGCGACCTCCGCGAAGTCGTGCGAGGTCAGGTCGGTGTATCCCTGACGGATGCGTACGGCCGCGTTGGCGATCTCGCCGAAGGCGATGCGGTCGTCGCCCTGTTGGATGGCCACCCCGACGAGCACCCGTACGTAGGTCTCGGACAGCCGGTCCAGTTCCAGCGTCATGATCTCGTCCCAGCCGAACCCTTGGCCGGTGCGACTGTCGCGGTTGAGGTTGATGGTTCCGTCGGGCGACCGGCTGTCGAAGTGCACCAGGTAGGCCGGGTCGCCGTGCGGTGCGTCGGCCGTGTAGGTCGCCGCGACGATGTCGAGGTCGTGGTCCGGCGTGCCCATCGGGCTCGGATCCCATTTGAGCGCTACTTCGACCTTCTCGATCCCTTTGCTGAGCGTGCTCACCGGGCTTTCCTTCCCTCGTCTCCCGGGGTGCGGCACCGCCGATGTGGTCGCGCGGACGGGGTCCCCCGGGACTTCCCGTTGGTGACCATCGTGCCACGCCCCGTGTCCTGGAGCGCCGGGGAACTTCCCCTGGTCAGAGGTGACTTGATGCCGTTCCCCTTGGCCGGAAAGTGCCCCTGGGGCATCGGCGAGCGGTGTTCCGTCCTGCCTCAGGATGCCTCCTGGCTCCAGAGATCGTGTAGATGCGCGTCAAGAACGTCCAGGGCGGCGGCGGGGGAGAGATGGCCGATCAGGACGTGGGTGGTGAGGCCGTCGGCGAGGGCGAGGAGCGTGCGTGCCGCCCGCTCCGGGTCGGAGGTGTCGGAAGCCTCGGCGACCAGCCGCGTGAACACCGTCTGCAGACCCGCGTAGTTGGTGCGCAGGATTTCGGCCAGTGAGGGGCTGACGGCGGCCTGCGCCACGAAGGCGAGCCAGACCCGGGCCTCGGCCCGGTTCTCGTCGCGGAGAAGTGAGACCTCGGTAGTGGCGTGACCCAACGCCGTGCGTGCCGACTGGGCGGGTGAGGCGGTGAGCCGTGCCGCCACCCGGGCGCCGACCCGCTCGCCGATGTGGCCGAGTACGAAGACCAGCATCTCCTCCTTGGTGTGGAAGCAGCGCTGGACGGCCCCCATGGACACCTCGGCGCGCGCCGCGACATCGCGCAGCGTCACCCCCTCCAGCCCGCTCTCGTCAGCGAGTTGGCACACCGCCTCGGCGATCTGCCGACGTCGGCCCTCATGGTCCACCTGCTTGGGCATCCCGTGCGCTCCGGTTTATTCGATGCGGTCGTATCGCTGGCAAGGTTACGATGTCGAAGCGATGCAAGCGCATCGGAAAAGGGGCTGGTCCGGTACTCGCGTCGGAACGTGTGACGTCGGGCCCCGGACCGCGAAAGGGGAGAAATGCCCAGCGCGTTGTGGAAGTTGACGGCCGCTGCCCAGGCGGCGGCGGTGCGCGACGGAGACGTGTCGGCGGTGGAGCTGGTCGATGCGCACCTGGCGCGGATCGCCGAGGTCAACCCGGCCGTCAACGCCGTCACTCAGCTGCTCTCCGACCGGGCCCGGACCGAAGCGGCGGCGGTCGACCGCCAGCGCGCCGAGGGGGCGGAGCTGGGGCCGCTGGCCGGGGTGCCGTTCACGGTGAAGGAGAGCACCGCCATCGAGGGCGTACCGACGACCTACGGCGCGGAGCGCTTCCGTGACCTCGTCGCACGCGCCGACGCGCCCCCGGTGGCAAAGCTGCGCGCGGCGGGCGGCATCCCCATCGGGCACAGCAATATGCCGACGCTCATCCTGGCCGGTGTCCACACCCGTAGCGAGCTGTTCGGGGACACCGCGAATCCCTGGAGCGGGGCGGTCACCCCGGGCGGCACCAGTGGGGGTGACGGTGCGGCCGTGGCCAGCGGTATGGCGGCGCTCGGCCTCGGCAACGACTCCGGAGGATCGGTGCGTATCCCGGCGTCCTTCTGTGGTGTGGCCGGACTCAAGCCCACCTACGGGCGGTTCGCTGCCGATCACCGCATCGGACCCGACGATCCCTCCCTCGCCGCCCAGTTCCTCGTGGTCGACGGGCCGTTGGCCCGTAGGGTCGGCGATCTCCGGCTCGCCTACGAGGTGCTCGCCGGGGCCGATCCCCGCGACCCTAGGGCGGTGCCGGTGCCCCTGTACGGCGAGTCGCCGGGGCGGCCCGTCAAGGTGGCGATGGTGACCGACCCGGGTGGGCACGGTGTGCATCCTTCGGTGCGCAAGGCGGTGGAGAGCGCCGCGGACGCGCTCCGGGACGCCGGGTACGAGGTGAGCGAGGTGGCCGATGTGCCGCGGCTGGACGAGGCCTTGGGCGCCTACGCCCGTATGACGCGCACCGAGTTCGCCACCACCTGGCCGGTGGTCAAGCCGCTGCTCGGGGAGGGCGGCCACCGTTACATCGAGCGGGGCATGGCCGAGGTCGCCCCCGTGGGGCTGACCGAGTACCTGCGGCTGACCGGCGTGCGGATGGGCATCCAACGGGACTGGGCGCAGTTCCTGGACGAATATCCGCTGGTCCTGGGCCCGGTGTTCACCGAGCCGCCGTTCGCGCCGGGGGAGGAGGTGCGGGACGACGAGGGGTATCGGCGGGTGCAGAACGCCATGCGGCTGTGTACGGCCACCAGCTTCGTGGGGGTGCCCGCGGTCGCCGTGCCCACCGGTGTGGTGGAGGGGCTCCCGTATGGCGTGCAGCTGATCGGCCGCTCCTACCGGGAGGACCTGTGTCTGGCGGCGGCCGAGGAGGTGGAGCGGCGGCTGGGTGTACTGACGCCCATTGATCCCCGTCCGTAAGGAAGTTCGGGGTGGTACGCACAGTGATCCGGATCGGCCCCCGGGCCGTACGATGGCGCGGTGCTGGTCAAGTGGATTCGCCTCACCGTAGTGGACCGTCGAGGGTTCGAGCGGGGGCAGCGGAAATGGGCGGGGCTGCTGGGTGAACCGGGGTTTCGTGGACAGGGCGGCGGATGGAGCCGGGGCCGGCCGGACGTGGCGCATCTGGTCGCCTTCTGGGAGAGCCGGGCGTTCTACGACTCCTTCATGGCCCGCTCGCACGACCGGCTCGCGGCCGCCCAGACCGGCACCTACAAGGACGCCCAGGTCCGGCTCTTCGAGCACGAATTTGATGTGAAGGTGGGCTTCCGGCCGGCGTTCGGTGACGTCGACGTGCTGCGGCTGGCGCACTGCCAGGTGCGCCAGGACCGCGTGGACCACTTCATGCTGATGCAGGAGAAGGTCTGGAACCCGGCGATGGCGGGCTCACCGGGGATGCTCCGGGGGATGCTGGGGCGGGCTCCCGGGGAGGAGTTCCTGGTCCTCTCGATGTGGCAGTCGGCGGCGGAGCGCGGGAAGTACCGGCCCGAACGGGTGGAACGACTGGCACTGCGCGCCCAGATAGCCGCGGACGTCCGGGCGATCGCCGGGGACGTGGTGCAGCTCGAACCGTCCTGGACGGTGTGACCGGCCCTGCGCTCCGTCCGTGGGGGCAGGGCGGGACCGGCCGGGTCTGCCCCGTCCGTAGGGAGCAGGGTATGACCGGCCGGGTCTGCCCCGTGCGCGGGAGTCAGGAGGCCGGGTCCGCAGTGGCGCCCACGGTGGTGCCACCGGCGAACACCCCCGCGCGTGCTGCGGCCAGCGTTGCCGCCACGGCCTGATCGGCGAGGGGGAGGTCGATCGGCTCCCGGGTGATGAACAGGCGGAAGAAGAGCGGCGCCGAGACGGACCGGACGAGCGCGCCGGCGTCCAGCGGTGCGGTCAACTCCCCCCGCGCGACCGCCCGTTCCACGAGGGCCTCGCAGCGCGTGAACCGTTCGGCGTAGTAGGCGCGCAGCGCCTCCGCGGCCCGTTCCGACTGGAAGGCGGCGGCGATCATCGCGGAGCCCGACGCGGCCACCGAGGAGTCGGTGAAGGAGGCGACGACCTCGTGGGCGAGCGCGCGCAGATCGCCTTCCAGCGACCCGGTGTCCGGCGGGGTCCAGCTGTCCTCGCCCGCCAGGTCCAGGGCGTCCGCGACCAGCCCCTCGACGTCCTTCCAGCGGCGGTACAGCGTGGTCTTGTGCACGCCGGAGTGCTCGGCGACATATTCGACCGTCAGCCCGGGGTAGCCGTGCTCGGTGAGGCCGGCCAGCACGGCGTCGCGGACCGCCGCGCGGGTGCGGGCGGTCCGGCCGCCGGGGCGGCGGGTGCCGGGGGCGGAGGGTTCGGTGCTGCCGGCCTCTTCGCGCGCGGGTTCTCCTTCTCGCGCGGCTTCTCCAGTCAACTGCAACTCCAGTTGCGTTAGCGGGGGTCCTGTGTCATCATCAGCGTAACGCAACGAGGGTTGCGTTTATCGGGGGAGGTCGTATGCCCACTCAGATCTCATTGCACGACATCACCAAGTCCCATGGCGAGCGCCTGCTGCTCGACGCCGTCTCGCTGTCGGTACGGCCCGGCGAACGCGTCGGGATAGTGGGGGAGAACGGCGCCGGCAAGTCGACGCTGCTGCGCCTGATCGCGGGCGTCGAGCAGCCGGACGAGGGCCATGTCGTGCTGACCGCCGACGGCGGCATCGGCTATCTCGGACAGACCCCCGACCTCCCGCCGGACCGCACCGTCCAGGACGCGATCGACGCGGCCCTGACCGACCTCAGGGACATGGAGCGCCGGCTGCGAACTCTGGAAAGCGGACTCGCCGACGCCACGGCCGCCCGGCTCGACGAGTACGGCGATCTGCTCACCCTCTTCGAGCTCCGGGGCGGTTATGAGGCCGACGCCCGGGTCGAGGCGGCCCTGCACGCCCTCGGGCTGGAAGGGCTGGGCCACGACCGGCTGCTGGGCAGCCTCTCCGGTGGCGAACAGGCCCGTCTGGGGCTGGCCTGCCTGATCGCCGCGGCTCCCGAGGTGATGCTCCTCGACGAACCGACCAACCACCTCGACGCCGCCGCGCTCGACTGGCTGGAGGGCGCCCTGCTCGCCCACCGGGGCACCGTCCTCGCCGTCTCGCACGACCGGCTCTTCCTCCAGCGGATCGCCACCACGATCGTCGAGGTCGACGCCGACCGCCGGTCACTCGTCCGCTACGGCGACGGCTACGGCACCTTCGTGGCGGCCAAGGCCACCGCCCGCCGCCGCTGGGAGCAGGAGTACGCCGTGTGGTGCGAAGAGATCGCCCACCTCACCGACTTCGCCGCCGGAACGGCGCACGGCGTTGCCCCGGGCCGGGCCATCAAGGACGGCAACAAGATGGCGTACGACCGGGCCAAGGGCCGGGTCCAGGCATCGGTGTCCAGCAGGGTGCGCAACGCCCAGGAGCGGCTGCGCAGACTCAGGGAACACCCGGTCCCCAAGCCGCCGGAACCACTCCGCTTCCGGGCGGCCCCGGGCCTCGGCGGGACCGAAGGGACCCTCGTCGAGCTCGACGGGGTCCGGGTCGGGGACCGGCTCGCCGTGGACTCCCTCAGCATCACGGCGGGGGAGCGGCTGCTCATCCACGGACCCAACGGCGCGGGCAAGACCACCCTGCTCAGGATCCTGGCCGGGCTCACCGCACCGGACAGCGGCACGGTGCTGCGCCGGGGACGCATCGGCTACCTCGCCCAGGAGATACCGGTCTCCCGACCCGCCGAGTCGCTGCTGGACACCTTCCGCCGCGGCCTCGCCGGGCATCCGGAAGAGCTGGCCGCGCTGCTGCTGTCGTTCGGACTGTTCCGCGAACGCGACCTCCAGGTGCCGGTCGGGGCGCTCTCGGCCGGTCAACGGCGCCGCCTCGCACTGGCCCGACTGCTGGCCCGCCCGGCCGATCTGCTGCTGCTCGACGAGCCCACCAACCACCTGGCCCTCGGCCTGGTCGAGGAGCTCGAAGCGGCCCTGGCGGCCTGGCCCGGCGCCCTGGTCATGGTCACCCACGACCGCTTGCTGCGCCGCCGCTTCGGCGGCCGCCCCTATGAGATACGCAACGGCCGCCCGGCCCTGGTCGCCGCCTGAGCCAGGCTGCCTGCCGCGGTCACCGCCGCGGTTCGCCCGCCACGATCGGTGCCGCGATCGGTGCCGCGATTGGTGCGGAGCCGAGCCGAAAGGCGGCCTGCCCGTGTCCGGCCCGCCCGGTCCGGCCCGCCCGTGTCCTCGACCCCGTGTCTCCGCCACCACCGTGTCCCTGCCCCACGGTGTCCTCGGCTTCCCCGAACGCCGGCCGTCCGGGCACGGCCGCGAACGGGGCCACGTGCGGCATGTACAGGGCAGGCGTTCTAGGCTGGCGGCATGGCTCGCCCCCGACGCATCGTGCTCCTCCGCCATGGAGAGTCGGAGGGCAACATCGACGACAGCATCTACGAGCGGGAGCCGGACCACGCCCTCTCCCTCACCAAGGCCGGGCGGCGGCAGGCCGAGGAGGCCGGTGGCCCGCTCCGTGAGATGTTCGGTGACGAGCGGATCTCCGCCTATGTCTCGCCCTACCGCCGCACCCACCAGACCTTCCGCGAGCTCGCTCTGGACCCGGGGAAGGTACGGGTGCGCGAGGAGCCCCGGCTGCGCGAGCAGGACTGGGGGAACTGGCAGGACCGCGATGACGTACGGCTGCAGAAGGCCTACCGGGACGCGTACGGCCACTTCTTCTACCGCTTCGCCCAGGGCGAGTCCGGCGCGGACGTCTACGACCGGGTGGGGGCATTCCTGGAGAGCCTGTGGCGCAGCTTCGAGGACCCGAACCACCCGCCGAACGTCCTGATCGTCACGCACGGTCTCACCATGCGGCTGTTCTGCATGCGCTGGTTCCACTGGACCGTCGCCGAATTCGAGTCGCTGTCCAACCCGGGCAACGCCGAATGGCGCACCCTGCTGCTCGGTCCGGACGGCCGCTACACCCTCGACCGGCCGTTCGAGCGCTGGTGTGAACCCGAGCCTTATGGCGTCACCGGTTAAAGTGCACACCGATGACCCCCGACCACCGTGACGCAGACCGCTGTGCGCGGGCTCTGGCGAGCCTGCGCGGACTGTCCGTGGGCGATGCCCTCGGCTCCCAGTTCTTCGTCCCCGCCCACTACCCCGCCCTCAAGCGCCGCCAGCTGCCGCCCACCCCGTGGCAGTGGACCGACGACACGGAGATGGCCTGCTCGGTCCTGGCCGTGCTCGTCGCGCACGGCCGGATCGACCAGGACGCCCTCGCCGCCTCCTTCGCCGACCACCACGACTTCGACCGTGGCTACGGCCCCGCCGTCAACCGCCTGCTCCGGCTGATCCGCGAGGGCGGCGACTGGCGCGAGCTGTCCTCGGCGCTCTTCAACGGCCAGGGTTCCTGGGGCAACGGCGCCGCCATGCGCATCGCCCCCCTGGGCGCGTGGTACGCCGACGACCCCGAGCAGGCCACGCACCAGGCGGAGATCTCGGCCTACACCACCCACCAGCACCGCGAGGCCGTGGTCGGCGCCATGGCCGTGGCCGCGGCGGCCGCCCTGGTCGCCGACCCGAGCCGGCAGATCGGCCCCGAGGAGCTGCTCGACGGAGTGCTGGAGCTGATCCCGCGCAGCGCCGTACAGGCCGGACTCCGCCGGGCCCGGGACATGCTCGACTACGCCGACTCCGGCACCGTCGCCGCCGTCCTGGGCTGCGGCCGACGCACCAGCGCCCACGACACCGTGCCCTTCACCCTCTGGGCGGCCGCCCGCCATCTCGGCAACTACGAGAAGGCCTTCTGGACCACCGTGCGGGCCGGCGGCGATGTCGACACCACCTGCGGCATCGTCGGCGGGATCGTCGCCGCCGACCCCGCCGGCGCGCCGCCCGCGCAATGGCTGGAGGGCACCGAGCCCCTCCCGTCCTGGGCCCCCACCCTCGAAGTCTGACCACCCGACCACACCTGCCGCCGGGCCATGCCCAGGACACACTCGCCCACGACTCCCGCCACCGGCGGGGCGACGGCCGTCACCCCGTAACCGGCTGAGCTCCCAACGCGACCGGGTGCTCCAACGCCTTGCGCGGATCCGCCACTTCGCGCTGCCCGACGGCGCCCGCGAAGCCGAACGGCGACGATCCGCCTGCTCCGGAAGGTCGCCCACCGGCGTCTCCCATACCCGTCGGTAGCATCCCCCGTCGGGCCCGCCCGCTTTCTCACCGGCACCGATTGTGGCCAGGGGCGGATCCGATGCGGAAGGCCGGGCCGAATAGGCGTAATCTGGCTGCGCCATGCCGTACGAGCCCCCCACCCATACCGTCGAGCGATCGTTGCGCGCCACGACGGGCGCCAAGATCGTCGCAGGGATCGACGAGGTCGGACGCGGAGCCTGGGCCGGACCGGTCAGCGTCTGCGCGGCCATCACCGGACTCCGTCGACCGCCCGACGGACTCACCGATTCCAAGCTGCTGACCCACAAGCGCCGCGCCGAACTGTGCGAGGTGCTCGGACAGTGGGTCACTGCCTACGGCCTGGGGCACGCCTCGCCGCAGGAGATCGATGAGCTGGGTATGACCGCGGCATTGCGGCTCGCGGCCGTACGCGCCCTGGAGGCGCTGCCGGTCCGGCCGGACGCGGTCATCCTCGACGGCAAGCACGACTACCTGGGCATGCCGTGGCAGGTCCGCACGGTCATCAAGGGGGACCAGTCCTGCATCGCGGTTGCCGCCGCGTCCGTGCTCGCCAAGGTGCGGCGCGACGCGATGATGGCCGAAGTGGGCCTGGAATACGCCGACTTCGACTTCGCGGCCAACGCCGGCTACCCGTCGCCGACCCATCGCATCGCCCTGGAGGAGTACGGACCCACGCCGCACCACCGACTGTCGTGGTCCTACATGGACGCGCTGCCCCGGTGGCGGCATCTGAAGAAGGTGCGCATCACCCCCGAAGCAGCCGCTCTGGAAGCCGGCGGCCAACTCGGCTTCGATTTCTGAGCGGTGCGGGCATCAATTCGGTACCCGATGACGTGTCCCGCACTTACGTTTGATAGACATCCCTTTATGCCTCTCATCCCCGAGGAGCCTCAGATTCACGAGAGTGTCCCGGGTCCCCGCGCAACTCCGGCCGCCGGCCGTACCGCGCCGACCCCCCGTCCTGTCCCTGGCCCCGGTCCCCGCCCCGCGCCGCCGCGCGGTGCGCCCGCGGCCAGTGCCCGTCCGGGCAAGCCCGGACCCGCTGCCCCGCCGCGTGGGCCCGTCGCCGCTCCGCCGGCGCAGCGCACCGGATCCCCGCAGCCCCCGGCCGGCAAGACCGGCACGGCCGGAGCCCAGCTCCAGCTGATTCCGGCGCCCGCCGCCGGTGCCGTCGACGCCGCCGACGAAGCCGTCGACCTGCTGCTGGACTCGGGGCGTGCCCCGGGTGAAATCCTGGTGCTCACCACGGGCGAGAACCACCCGTGGGCCGCGCACGAACTCTCCTTCGGCGAGGCGTCCTACTGGGCCCAACACGACGCCGCGGACGACGTGTTCTACGCGGATGCCGACGCCGAGCGCGCCACCGGCCGCCCCGTCGTGGTCGTCGCCCTCAACGGCGGCACGGACGAGGTCACCGCGCGGGCGCTGCCTGCGGCGATGGCCCGTGCCGGAGCGCTGCTGATCGTCTGTGGCGACCCGCAGCGTATCAACGCGGTTCTCGGCGCCAGCGCCTGACCGCTCCGGCTCGCAGCAGCCCGTCGGCCCCCGAGGCCGTCGGGCTCGCCTGCGCTTCCGCGCGGGTCTGCCTCCGCGTACGGCTTGCCTCTCGTACGACTCTCGCGTGCTCGTCCGCTTGTCTCGCGGCCTCGTCCGCCGTGCGTTCCCGTACGGCGCGAGGCGGATCAGCGTGCCGCCGTATGCCGATGGGCCTCCGGTGCCCCGCCACCGGTGCTCCGCGGCGCCGGCCGGCCCTGTGCGACGACCGTGGCCGTACGAGGTGCGGCCGGGCGCGGCGCCGTGGTGCGGTGTGCCGCCGCGAAGTCCGCTCCCGTACGGCGGGCGGCCGTGCGCGGCTTGTCCTCGTACGATCCCCTGGGCCGGCGCCCGCCCCGGCCTTCGCCCAGTACTTGCCAGCGGTCGGGGGTCAGCGCGATGTACGCGCCGCAGCGGAGACCGTGCAGCGTGCAGGCGTCGCGCAGCCCCCACATCCACGCCCCGTCGGTCTCCGTCCAACGGGCTTCCCCGTCACGGCAGTAGAGCAGCACGGCGGTCCGGACCGGGGCACGCAACCGGAGGTCGTGCGGGATGACCCGGCGCAGATGCGCCAGCAGGGTATTACGGAACTCCCAGCCGTCGGGCGCGGCCGCGGGCTCGGTGAAGGACGCGCTGGCCGCCACCCGCTCCTGCGGATCGAGCACCGCCACGATGGCCGTCGACGGCCCCGGACGATGACGTTCGTGCAGGCCGGCGACGACCTCACGGGGGTTGCGCAGCAGGGGTATTCCGGCTGAGGCCCACTCGGCGGGCTCCAGCATCCGGCCCAGCCGGGCGGCGGGATCGGTGGAAAAGGGCGGTGAGAGGCGGGGCGGCGGGACGAAGCCGAAGGTCACGGGTCCTCCCTTCGTCCACGCGTCAGCGCATCGGACGGTGTCCGGTGTTCGAGCACCAGGACATGACCGAGCGTGACCGCGGAGCGGCCGGAACGGGGAAGCATCTCCAATTCTTGCGGTCGTACAGGCATGCGGGCAACGAGCAATTCCCTCAGGAGACTGGAATCGCGCCATGTGTGACAAATGTTCCCTGCCGTCGCACCCGTGAGTCGCCCCGTCCCGGATCGTCGGCAGCGAATGCCGCACGGCCGCGGCTCCACCGGGCGGCCGATGACCACGACCGGGACCACTCCGCTACGCCTGCACGGCGAGGACCAGCGGAAACACCCCCTCGGCTCCGGCCCGGCGCAGCAGACGGGCGGCCACCGCCAGCGTCCAGCCGGTGTCGGCGTAGTCGTCCACCAGGAGCACCGGACCACCCACGGACGCGAGGCTCTGCGCCAGCTCCGGCGGGACACCGAGGGAGCCGTGCAGTGCGCGCAGCCGCTGGGCGCTGTTGCTGCGCGGAATCCTGGTGTCGGCCCCGTCCTCCGCCGACGTCACCGCGCCCAGGAACGGCATCCGGCCGACCGCCGCGATCCGCTCGGCCAGCGAGCGGATCAGCTGAGGCCTGGTACGCGAGGAGAGGCAGACCACCCCCACCGGGCGGGCCGGCGCATCCGCCTGCCCGGAAGCCCAACCACCGGGCCCCTTCGCCCAGTCGGCGAGGACCGTGACCACCGCGGCGGCCACATCGTCCGGAACCGGACCGTCCGGTGTTTGAGCCGCGAGCATCGGGCGCAGCCGATTGCCCCAACCGATGTCGGAGAGCCGGCCCAGGGCCCGGCCGGTGGAGGCCAGCTCGTCCGCCGGAATGCGCCCCTTGAGCTCCAGGCCGATGGCCGGCAGCCCCGTCGGCCACATCCGCCGCGGCTCCACCTCCACGCCCGGACGCCCCAGCTCACCGCGCGCCGCATCCAGCGAAGCGGCCGACACCTCGACGGTGAACCGCGCCCCGGCGCAGTTGTCGCACCGGCCGCAGGCGGCCGCCGCCTCGTCGTCCAACTGCCGCCGCAGGAACTCCATCCGGCAACCGGTCGTGGTGGCGTACTCGCGCATCGCCTGCTGCTCGGCCTCGCGCTGCCGCGTCACCCACGCATAGCGCTCCGCGTCGTACGCCCACGGCCGGCCCGTGGAGATCCAGCCGCCCTTGACGCGCTGCACAGCGCCGTCCACGTCGAGCACCTTGAGCATGATCTCCAGGCGCGAGCGGCGCAGTTCGACCTGCGGCTCCAGGGCAGGCAGCGACACCGGCCGGCCGGCGGCGGCCAGCACGTCCAGGGTCTGGCGCACCTGCTCCTCCGGGGGGAACGCCAGCGAGGCGAAGTACTTCCAGATCGCCTCGTCCTCCCGGCCGGGCAGCAGCAGCACCTCGGCGTGCTCTACCCCACGGCCGGCGCGGCCCACCTGCTGGTAGTACGCGATCGGGGACGACGGCGAGCCGAGATGCACCACGAACCCCAGATCGGGCTTGTCGAAGCCCATGCCCAGCGCGGAGGTGGCCACCAGCGCCTTGACACGGTTGGCGAGCAGATCGTCCTCCGCCTGCTGGCGGTCGGCGTTCTCGGTCTTGCCGGTGTACGACGTGACCGTGTGCCCATGGTGACGCAGGAAGGCGGTGACTTCTTCGGCGGCGGCGACGGTGAGGGTGTAGATGATCCCCGAGCCCGGGAGCTCGTGCAGATGGTCCGCGAGCCAGGCCAGCCGGTGCGCGGCGTCCGGCAGCGGCAGCACGCCCAGGCTCAGGCTCTCCCGGTCCAGAGCGCCGCGGAGCACCAGCGCCTCGCCCGTCCCCTCACCCGTCCCGAGCTGTTCGGCGACATCGGCGGTCACCCGTGCGTTCGCCGTCGCCGTGGTGGCGAGCACGGGCACGCCCGGCGGAAGATCGGCGAGCATCGTGCGCAGCCGCCGGTAGTCGGGGCGGAAGTCGTGGCCCCAGTCGGAGATGCAGTGCGCCTCGTCGACCACCAGCAGCCCCGTGGCCGCCGCGAGCTTGGGCAGCACCTGATCACGAAAATCGGGGTTGTTGAGCCGCTCGGGACTCACCAGCAGGACATCCACCTCACCCGCCGCCACCTCGGACTGGACGGTGTCCCACTCCTCGGTGTTGGCCGAATTGATCGTGCGCGCGCGGATCCCGGCCCGGGCGGCCGCCTCCACCTGATTGCGCATCAGGGCCAGCAGCGGAGAGACGATCACGGTCGGTCCACTGCCGCGCTCGCGCAGCAGCGCGGTCGCGACGAAATAGACCGCTGACTTGCCCCAGCCCGTGCGCTGCACGACCAGCGCGCGACGACGCTCGGCGACCAGGGCCTCGATCGCCCGCCACTGGTCCTCCCGCAGCCGGGCCGTACCGCCGGGATCGCCGACGAGCCGGGTCAGGACGGCATCGGCTGCGGCGCGCAGATCTTCATTGCTCATGCCCCCATGCAACCCGATGCCACTGACAACGCGCGAACCCCCGCCCGAACCTGTGGATAACTCGTCACCGAGAGTTATCCACAGGGGTCGCGGAGCAGCGGCCGATCGCGAGATCTTCGAGCCATGAATCCGCAGAGCGAACCGCACGAGCCCAGCACCGACCCCAACTCACCTACTTCTTCGGCAACTTCGAGCACGCCCCCGACACCTTCCGACCCTTCCGACGTACCTACTCCTCCGAGCCCGCCGAACCCCTCTCGCCCGACGACTCCGAACCCCTTGACCCCCTCGACCAGCTCGACTCCGAACCCTCCGACCCCCTCGATCCCGCCCACCCCATCCACCCCGCCCGCCCCTTCCCACCCCCCGACCCCTCCCACTCCCTCGATCCCGAGCCAGGCTCCCTCTCCCGAGTCCTCCCACGCCCCGACCTCCGATCCCCGGCCCACCGAACCGGCAGATCGCGCCGAGGCCGCCCGCCACGCCGGCGCAGCCGACGCCCCGCACGTCTCCGTACCGACCCCCGCCGACGCGCTTCCGGCACCGGCCGCGGAGACACAGGTCACGCTGCGCGGCCCGGCGGAGCTGGCCGACGCACTGCCGTATTTGATGGGCTTCTATCCGGACGACAGCGTGGTGCTGGTCGCGTTGCACGGTGAGCGCGGACGGTTCGGCGGCCGGGTCCGGCTCGGCATCCCGGCCGACCGGGCCGAGTGGCCCGACGTCGCCGACCAGCTCGCCGAATGCCTGATCTCGGCCGGTCAGGACGGCTCCCCACGGCCCACGGCGATCATCGTCTACCTCTGTAAGGAGCCCGCGGAGGGCGAGAACGGCCGCGACGTCCGGGACCGGCTCCAGCCGTTCGCCCAGCGGCTGCGCACGGCCTGCGGAGCGCTCGACGTCCCCGTCCTCGAAGCCCTCTGCCTCTCCAACGGGCGTTTCTGGTCCTACTGCTGCCCCGACTTCCGGTGCTGCCCCGCGGACGGCACCCCGATGGTGATGCCGGGCACCTCCGTGATGGCCGCGGCGGCCGCCTACGCCGGAATGCAGGTACGCGGTTCGCTCAAGGAGATGGAGGCCAGGTTGCGGCCCCGCACGGGGCGACGGGCCGTCGAACAGGAAAAGGCCCTGGACGCGGCGGCCGGGGCTCTGGTGCCCCGGATGCTGCGGCCGGACGGTGCGGCGGCCGTCCGGAAGGACACCCTCGACCTGGCCGCCGCGATGATCCACCGCTTCCGTCAGGACACCCCCACGGGCAGCAACCGGGCCCGGGACGCCTGCGACGACGCGCTGATCACCAACGCCGAGGCGGCCAGTCTCATCCTCGGACTTCAGGACCGGGTCACCCGTGACCGGGCGGCGGAGTGGATGGACGGCACGGCCGCGGCCCCCGCCCTCCGCCTGTGGCGGGCCCTCGCCCGGCGCTGCGCCGGCGGCTATGCCGAGCATGCGACGGCACCGCTCACCCTGGCCGGATGGGTCAGCTGGTCCACGGAGGACGGCCCCTCGGCGCGGGTGGCCCTCGGGTGCGCCCTCTCGCTCGACCCGGATTACACCTTCGCCCAGCTGCTGCACCGCGCGATCAACGAGGGGCTCGATCCTGAGCCACTGCGCCGCTGCCTGCGCGAGCAGCACGAGGAGGCGATCAGCGCCGCCGCCTGTGCACCCACCCCCGGCGCGAAGCGACCGCGGTCCGCCAAGCGCCCGGCGCCCGGCCGGAACTCGCCCGCCGGCCGGCCTCGGGGACCCCGTGGTGGCACGGGCCCCGGGGCGCGTACGACCGGGGGACGCGGCGGGCGGCGGAGCGGCCAGGACGACCGGAGCCGGCGGTGACCGCGAGGTCCTTGTGCGGCCGGCGTGACCTGGGCACCGGCCGGACCGTTCACCTGTATGGCGCAGGCCGTACGAAGCCCCGACGTCCCCAGGGAGCGCAGAGCGTGCCAGGCATCGTCCCCACTACCCAACCGGCCCGCCGGCCACCGGAAGAGCGGCGTCCGGCGCCGCCCCGGGCCCCGCAACCGCAGCCCGTCCACTCCTCGCTGGTGTGCGTGGCACTGCCCGCCCTCGCGGTGTCCCCCGCATCGGGACAGCTGACCGGCCAGGGCCTGGAGGGCTTCTACCGGGACGGCCGGCGGGTCCTGTCCCACTGCGAGCTACGGGTCGCGGGCGGCGAACCACTGGTCGTCCAGGGCCGGATGACCGCCGCCGACCGGGCCCGGTTCGTCGGCACGATCCGCAGAACCGGCGAGCGGGGCCCGGACCCGGAGATCCGCATGGAACGGCTGCGGTCGGCCGACGGCACCGAGCGGATCACCTTCCTCAGCAGTGCGACCCGGCCGGTCCGGCTGCCGGTCGAGATCCGTCTGCACACCGACCTGGCGGAGCTCGGGGCCGTCGCCGTGGGCCTTCCGGGTTCCGAGCTGCGCGCCGCCGTCCACGGCTCCGGCCTCCGCTGGTCAGGGCCGGGCGTGCATGCGGTGGTGACCGCCGACCCACCGCCCGAGGACGCCCTGGCCTCGGCCGGGCTGCTGCGCTGGGAACTCGAACTCCCCGCCGGCGGCCGCCGCACCATCGAGCTGCGCGCCGCGCTGGAGCAGACGACCGCCGGACCGGGCAGCGGCCCCGTGGGGCACCGCCCGGCCGGGGGCGCCCGCATCCCCGGCCCGCGGAGCGGCACCCTCACGCCGCGTACCCGTGCAGACAGGCCACCCCGCCCCTGGTCGGACGCCCGGCTGGAGTGCGACGACCACCGGGCCGATGCCCTCATGGCGGCCGGCCTGGACGATCTGTACGGCCTGGCGATGCGGGACCCGGCAGCGCCCGCGGACGTCTACCTCGCGGGCGGGTTCCCCTGGCGCTGCGGTCTGGCACCGGCCGAGGCGTTGTGGGCCGCCAGAATGCTGCTGCCCTTGGGCACCCGGCTCGCCGCGGGCACCCTGCGGGCACTCGCACGGGGCCAACACGCCGCACCGGGGCCGGATTTCGGCCGAATTCCCGGAGCCCTGCGGGACGCCGGACCGCACTCCCCACCGAGCTGCACGGGTATCGAGGCGACCCTGCTGTTCCCCGTCGTGCTCGCGGAGGCGCGCCGCTGGGGACTGCCCGAGCCGGAGACCGAACGGCTGCTGCCCGCCGCGGAACGGTGTCTGAGATGGCTTCGGATCGTCTCCGACCCGGTGGGCCGTGCCCGTAGCGGCTATATCCCCGATCCGGCGCCCGACGGGCCGTACCGCTGCGAGACCCAGGCGCACGCCCATCGGGCCGCACTGCTGGGCGCGGATCTCCTGGACGCCTGCGGGTCCGCCGACGCCGCGGTGCTCCGCGACTGGGCCGCGGAACTACGCGCCCGGTTCCGCCGGGACTTCTGGCTGGAGGACCGGGCGGGCGGCCGTCCCGCCGCGCTGCTCACCGCCGACGGCCGGCCCGTCCCGTACCTCGGTTCCACCGCCGCCCACCTCCTCGACACCGGACTGCTCGGCGGTGGTGCCCTCGCGCCGGGCCTGCTGGACGCGGCCCAGACGGACCAGTTGGCCAGGCTGCTGAGCGGGCCGTCCATGCACTCCGGGTGGGGACTGCGCGGACTGGGTGCCAAGGAGAGCGGCTACAACCCCTTCGGCCACCGCAGCGGTGCGGTGCGCGTCCACGAGTCGGCGATCGCCGCCGCCGGACTGGCCGCGGCCGGCCACGAGCGGGCCGCCGGAGCCCTGACCCGGGGCGTCCTCGACGCCGCGGAGAGCTTCGGGCACCGCCTCCCGGAGATGTATGCGGGGGAGCAGCGCACGGCCGACGGAGCCCCCGTGCCGCACCCCGCGGCCTGCCGCCCCGCAGCGGTGTCGGCGGCCGGCGCGGTGCACATGCTGATCGCCCTCGCCGGTCTGCGTCCCGATGTCCCGGCCGGCACGGTCTCCGTGCGGCCGCTCGGTACGGCCCCGCTCGGCGCGATGGAGCTCACCGGGCTGAGCGTCGCCGAGCAGCCGTTCGCCGTACGGATCAGCAGACTCGGCATGGGCATGGTGGAAGCCGCCGCGGAGGGTCTGCAACTGGGGTCCTGAGCCACTGCGGGCCTGTTTATCGTCAGGCGGACGACTATGATCACGCCATGCCTCCCTACGACCCGTCGGCCTTCCCGCCGTTCGCTGTCACCGTCGACCTGGTCGTGCTCACCGTGCGCCGCCACGCCCTCTGCGCGCTGGCCGTGCGCCGCGGTGAGCCGCCGTTCCAGGGCCGCTGGGCACTGCCCGGCGGATTCGTCCGGGCCGACGAGGACCTTGAGGCAGCGGCCGCCCGGGAGCTCGCCGAGGAGACCGGTCTGCACGCCCAGACCCCGGCCGGCCCGCCGCCCACGTACGGTGCCCATCTGGAACAGCTCGCCACCTACGGCGATCCGAAGCGGGACCCCCGGATGCGGGTCGTCAGCGTCGCGCATCTGGTCCTCGCCCCGGACCTGCCGGCTCCCACGGCCGGCGGTGACGCGCACAGTGCCCGCTGGGCGCCGGTCGAGACCCTGCTGGAGCCGGACGACACCCATGCTCGGGAAGGCGAGCTGGCGGCCCCGCTCGCGTTCGACCACGCCCAGATCCTCGCCGACGGGGTGGAGCGGGCCCGTTCGAAGATCGAGTACTCCTCGCTCGCCACGGCCTTCTGCCCGCCGGAATTCACGGTGGGTGAGCTGCGCCGGGTCTATGAAGCCGTATGGGGGGTCGCCCTGGACCCGCGGAACTTCCACCGGAAGGTGACCGGCACCCCGGGGTTCCTGGTGCCGACGGGCGGCACCACGACGCGTCAGGGCGGTCGCCCCGCGCAGCTCTTCCGGGCCGGCGGCGCGACGCTGCTCAACCCGCCGATGCTGCGCCCCGAGGTCTGAGCACGGCCTTCGGCCTTCCCGGTGGGACAACCACGGACCGCTGATCTCTCCTGACCCCGGGACGCCCGGGAAGCCCGCGAGGGCCCGTAAACCCGGCGAGCCCGGAATCAACACGATTGCGCAATTACGAGAAAATAGGACATATTCCGGTACTTTGTTCCGGATGAGTCCACTCGTGTCGCCGATAGCCGACGTCCAGCCGCGCACCTGCCGACGGCTCGCTCCTCCCGCATGGCGGCTCCTGCGGCCGCCGGATGCCGGCCGCGCCCCGGCCTGCTTCGACGCCGCTCACGGCACTCGTGTCGACGCCGCCGCGCGGTGCGTGCCAGTGGCACGAGTCCCCGATGTCGCCACCCGTGAGCGAATACCTCAACTTCCCCGCCGTGCAACGCCCGTGGCGCCGAGAGGCTCATGAGTCAAGGTGCGGAAAGGGTTGTCATTCGGTGTGGTAGATACCCCTTGATGCCACTGTTCCGTATGTGAAATTCCCTGTTTTCACGGAGTGGTTGTGCGGCGGCCGTCAAGTGGCGGTCCGGAATCGACCGCGCCATATCGGTCGTGAGAAGCGGTTCGCCCCAATCCCCAGGCAGTGCACCGCCGTTGCCGTCGACCGGCTCTGGCCTGCGGTGATGTCCCCCTCGCCCGCTGCCGCTCTCCGTTCCGGTCGAGTAAGGCGCCTGTTTTGACGCCCTGTTGTTACGCATGCTGCTCATAACCCGCCCTGGGCAGCGCATTTCCTTCCGATAAAGCGTCAATTCAGGGATGGGGGGCGATCACCCTTTCGTGTGCTTTTCACCAAAGACCTCAAGGGTGTTCAGGGTGTCGCCGACAAAGGATGCGTGAGTACCCTTGCGCACACCATGATGACCGCGGCTCGCCCCGGCGACACCGGCCTCGCAGGCCCGGGCGAGCTTGACCGCTACCCCTACGCCAACGCCGCCAACGCCGCGAACAGCAGCAACACGGCCGGCCCCGAGCGTGCCGAGCGCGTTCCGCAGGTCTGGGACGGCCCCGAGGCGGAGATCGGCCGGGTCGGCCGGCGCGCGGCCGGCAGCCGCGGCCGCGGCCTGCACGGCCAACTCGTCCAGCAGCTCGGCCAGATGATCGTCTCCGGCGATCTCGGCGCCGACCGACCGCTCGTCCCCGAGGAGATCGGCCAGCGCTTCGAGGTCTCCCGCACCGTCGTCCGTGAGTCACTGCGCGTCCTCGAGGCCAAGGGGCTCGTGAGTGCGCGCCCCAACGTGGGCACCCGGGTGCGCCCGGTCAGCGACTGGAACCTCCTCGATCCCGACATCATCGAGTGGCGCGCCTACGGGCCACAGCGTGACGACCAGCGCCGGGAGCTGTGCGAGCTGCGCTGGACGATCGAGCCGCTGGCCGCCCGTCTCGCCGCCGGGCACGGCCGGGAGGACATCCAGCAGCGGCTGGCCGACATGGTCGAGATCATGGGTCACTCCGCCGCCCAGGGCGACACCATGACCTTCGGCCGCGCCGACGCCGAGTTCCACTCCCTGCTGCTCCAGCTCGCCGGCAACCGCATGCTGGAGCACCTCTCCGGCATCGTCTCCGCCGCCCTGCACGTCTCCGGCGGATCCGGCAGCGGCTGTGAGCGGCCGGTCGAGACGTCCGTGGGCCAGCACATGAGGGTCGTCGACGCCATCGGCTCCGGCGACGCCACGGCCGCCGAATCCGCGATGCGCCAGCTTCTCGCCGCCCATGGCGAGCCGGGCGGCCAGGGCTCCGGGACGCCCGTGGACCACGTCGTCCCCGCGCCCCGCGAGCACTGAAGGCCGTACCCGACCGCGTACGGAAGGTAGGCGCCGCGCGGCCCCGTGCCCCGCGTACCCCTCGGGCGGGGCACGCCGTACGCGGCGAAGGCGCACCCGCTCGCCGGATCCGGGGCGTCGACCGGATCCGGCGGCAGATCTTGGGAGGATTGCATGTCATATGACAGGGAATGGGTCGTTATGGGGTGTGACTCGGGCCACGCAGATTGGGCGTAACGCTCTCCCGGGAAGCGCGATGACTTAAGAGGTGATAGCCGAGGAGGGAATACGAACGGCGTTCGTGACGCTGTTCAACTCCCCGGTTGCCCCTGCGCCGTCGGTCCATCCCCACCGGCGGTCGTCGGCTCCGATCCACACTGGACGGGGTCGGAAGCCGTTTCCATCGTTCCGAGAGGTTGTTCGTGTCGGCCAGCACATCCCGTACGCTCCCGCCGGAGATCGCCGAGTCCGAGTCTGTGATGGCGCTCATCGAGCGGGGAAAGGCAGATGGGCAGATCGCCGGCGATGACGTGCGTCGGGCCTTCGAGGCTGACCAGATTCCGCCAACCCAGTGGAAGAACGTTCTGCGCAGCCTCAACCAGATCCTCGACGAGGAGGGTGTGACGCTGATGGTCAGTGCCGCAGAGGCGCCCAAGCGCACCCGCAAGAGCGTCGCAGCGAAGAGTCCGGCGAAGCGCACCGCCACCAAGACCGTCGCGGCCAAGACCGCCACGGTCAAGAAGACCACCGCCGCCGCCCCCGCCCCCGCGGCGGACCCGGCCGGTGAGTCCGAGTCCGCGCCTGCGAAGAAGGCAGCGGCAAAGAAGACGACCGCCAAGAAGACGGCCGCGAAGAAGACCACGGCCAAGAAGGCCACCGCGAAGAAGACCGCGGCCAAGAAGGACGTCGACGAGCTGCTCGACGACGAGGTGACCGAGGAGACCCCGACGCCCGGTAAGGGTGAGGGCCCCGAGGGTGCCGACACCCCGGAGAACGCCGGCTTCGTCCTTTCCGACGACGACGAGGACGACGCTCCCGCCCAGCAGGTCGCCGCGGCCGGCGCCACCGCCGACCCGGTCAAGGACTACCTCAAGCAGATCGGTAAGGTCCCCCTCCTCAACGCCGAGCAGGAGGTCGAGCTCGCCAAGCGCATCGAGGCGGGTCTGTTCGCCGAGGACAAGCTGGCGAACTCCGACAAGCTCGCACCGAAGCTCAAGCGTGAGCTGGAGATCATCGCCGAGGACGGCCGCCGGGCGAAGAACCACCTCCTGGAGGCCAACCTCCGGCTCGTCGTCTCCCTGGCCAAGCGGTACACCGGTCGCGGCATGCTCTTCCTGGACCTGATCCAGGAGGGCAACCTCGGTCTGATCCGCGCGGTCGAGAAGTTCGACTACACCAAGGGCTACAAGTTCTCGACCTACGCGACGTGGTGGATCCGCCAGGCCATCACCCGCGCCATGGCCGACCAGGCCCGTACGATCCGTATCCCCGTCCACATGGTCGAGGTCATCAACAAGCTGGCCCGTGTCCAGCGCCAGATGCTCCAGGACCTGGGCCGCGAGCCCACCCCGGAGGAGCTGGCCAAGGAACTCGACATGACCCCTGAGAAGGTCATCGAGGTCCAGAAGTACGGCCGCGAGCCGATCTCGCTGCACACCCCGCTGGGTGAGGACGGCGACAGCGAGTTCGGTGACCTGATCGAGGACTCCGAGGCGGTCGTGCCCGCCGATGCAGTGAGTTTCACGCTCCTGCAGGAGCAGCTGCACTCGGTTCTGGACACACTCTCGGAGCGGGAGGCCGGCGTCGTGTCCATGCGCTTCGGTCTCACCGACGGCCAGCCGAAGACGCTGGACGAGATCGGCAAGGTCTACGGCGTCACGCGTGAGCGGATCCGTCAGATCGAGTCGAAGACGATGTCGAAGCTGCGTCACCCGTCGCGCTCCCAGGTGCTGCGGGACTACCTCGACTAGTCGAACCGCCCGGCCCGTACAGCGCCGTGAGCCCGGTCTCTCCTGTGGGGGAGGGGCCGGGCTCGCCGCCGTCCGGGTGCGCGGCGGAGCCGTTTGGGTCACTCTGGGTGGGCGACCGCTGTCCCACAGTCAGGAGTCCGTATGCGTCCGGCCACAGGCGCCGTTCTCGGAGCCCTCGCACTGGTCCTCACCCTGCCGGTGGCGGCGGCCGCGGACGAGTCGGTGATCGGCGGGAAGCCCGCGCAACTGTCCCAGAGCCCCTGGGCGGTGGCACTGGCCTCCCACGAGCGCTTCGGGGCGCAGCGCTCCGGGCAGTTCTGCGGTGGGGTGCTGGTGGGGCACTCCACGGTCGTGACGGCGGCGCACTGCCTGAGCAAGGAGGTGCTGGGCGTGCCCTGGCAGCAGGTCCGGGACCTGCGCATCGTGATCGGGCGCGACAACCTCACCGGCGGCGGGGGGCATGAGGTCAAGCCGGCGAAGGTCTGGGTGAACCCCCGCTACGACAGCTGGACCAATGAGGGCGACATGGCCGTCCTCACGCTCCCGAAGCCGGTACCGAACCGGCCCATCCCGATAGCGGGACGCAACGACCGTGCCTACCGGCCGGGCAGCCGGGCCACGGTTTACGGCTGGGGGGACACCACGGGTGAGGGCAGCTATGCGTCGCGGCTGCGCTCGGCGCGCGTCAACGTGCTGCGGGATGCGGTCTGCGCACGGGCCTATCCGGGCAGCGCGGACGGAGCGTACCGGTCCCGTTCCATGCTGTGCGCGGGTGCAGCGGACGGCGGGCGGGACGCGTGTCAGGGCGACAGTGGCGGGCCCCTGGTCGTCCACGGACGTCTCGTGGGGCTGGTCTCCTGGGGGACCGGCTGTGGCCAGGCGGGCAGACCGGGCGTCTACACCCGGGCCTCGGCGCTGCTTCCGGCCGTATCGGCGCACGGAGCGGGCTGAGCCGTCGCGGGAGCCGGCAGATCACGCGGTGCGAGCGAACGAGTAGCGGGCGGCCCCCCGGTGGTGTCGGGGGGACCGCCCGCCGCACGGCGCAGGGCCGCTGCTCGCTCGTCGTGGATGCGAAGTGTCAGCGTTCCTCATCGGACGCGGACGCCGGAGAAGCGTTCAGCCGCTCCGTCTCGTCCTGTATTTCCGCGGCGATCTTCTTGAGTTCTGGCTCGAACTTGCGACCGTGGTGGGCGCAGAAGAGCAGTTCTCCGCCGGACATCAGGACGACGCGCAGGTATGCCTGGGCGCCGCAGCGGTCGCAGCGGTCAGCGGCCGTCAGCGGGCTCGCGGGTGTCAGAACAGTAGTCACGTCGCCTCTTCTCTAGCTCGACGAGCTGTCGTACCAGGGTCAACATCCAACCAGGCCGAAAACGTTCCCGCTCGTGCCTTTTCCTCGAAAAAAGTTCTTCGAGGGGGCCGGGTGCTGCCGGGTGGCGGCGAATGAGCCGTATTGCTTGGTGGTCTGATTCACGTTGGGTGCTGGGTCGGTCCCCCCGGCTGGCTTGCCGGTTGTTGATGAGGACGTGCCCGGAGCCTAAATGGTTCATGCCTCGAAGGGAACGTGATGTGCACGTCACTCGGACGTCACCCCAACGAGCGATCGAACGCGCGAGCGAAATTCTACTACCATGAGCATGCTTACGGGTGGCGTCACATCGGCTCTACCAGGCCTCGGTACCCTCTGACGGGCGACACCGCCACAACCGAGTCCGCGGAATGCGGACTGCCAGAAATTCAGCGAGGAGCGAACCGCGTGACCGCCGAGATGTCCGTGCCGTCCACCGCAGTGCTGACCGGGGCAGACCGGGACGGTTCCAACTACACCGCGCGGCATCTGCTCGTCC
Organism: Streptomyces sp. NPDC059649; assembly: GCF_042734445.1. Lineage (NCBI taxonomy): Bacteria > Bacillati > Actinomycetota > Actinomycetes > Kitasatosporales > Streptomycetaceae > Streptomyces > Streptomyces sp. NPDC059649. The sequence continues at coordinate 99,327 of NZ_JBHWDV010000006.1, read as the reverse complement.
TGGAGGGCCTCGAAGCGGTCCGCAAGCGCCCTGGCATGTACATCGGCTCCACGGACAGCCGCGGTCTGATGCACTGCCTCTGGGAGATCATCGACAACTCCGTCGACGAGGCGCTCGGCGGCTACTGCGACCACATCGAAGTGATCCTCCACGACGACGGGTCCGTGGAGGTGCGTGACAACGGCCGCGGCATCCCCGTGGACGTCGAGCCCAAGACCGGGCTGAGCGGTGTCGAGGTCGTCATGACCAAGCTGCACGCCGGCGGAAAGTTCGGCGGCGGCTCGTACGCGGCCTCCGGCGGTCTGCACGGCGTCGGCGCCTCGGTCGTCAACGCCCTCTCCGCCCGGCTCGACGTCGAGGTCGACCGCAACAGCAAGACGCACTCGATCAGCTTCCGCCGCGGCGTCCCCGGCATCTTCACGGAATCGGGCCCGGACGCCCCGTTCGACCCGGCCAACGGCCTGCACAAGGGCAAGCGGATCCCCAAGACGAAGACCGGCACCCGCGTCCGTTACTGGGCCGACCGGCAGATCTTCCTCAAGGACGCCAAGCTCTCCCTGGAGACGCTGTACGCCCGCGCCCGCCAGACCGCCTTCCTCGTCCCCGGCCTCACCCTGGTCGTCCGCGACGAGCGCGGCCTCGACGGCGCCGGCAAGACGGAGGAGACCTTCCACTACGACGGCGGCATCAGCGAGTTCTGCGAGTACCTGGCGCAGGACAAGGCGGTGTGCGACGTCCTCCGGCTGACCGGGCAGGGCACGTTCAAGGAGACCGTGCCGGTCCTCGACGACCGCGGCCACATGACCCCCACCGAGGTCACCCGCGAACTGGGCGTCGACATCGCGCTGCGCTGGGGCACCGGCTACGACGCCACGGTCCGGTCGTTCGTCAACATCATCGCCACCCCCAAGGGCGGCACCCACGTCTCCGGCTTCGAGCGCGCGGTCACCAGGACGGTCAACGAGGTCCTGCGGTCGAGCAAGCTGCTCCGCGTCGCCGAGGACGACGTCGTCAAGGACGACGCCATGGAGGGGCTGACCGCGGTCGTGACCGTGCGCCTCGCCGAGCCGCAGTTCGAGGGCCAGACCAAGGAGGTGCTCGGCACCTCCGCGGCCTCCCGGATCGTCGCCCAGGTGGTGAGCCGGGAGCTGAAGGCGTTCCTGACGTCCACGAAGCGGGACGGCAAGCAGCAGGCGCGTGCCGTCCTGGAGAAGGTCGTCGCCGCGGCCCGGACCCGCATCGCCGCGCGCCAGCACAAGGAGGCGCAGCGGCGGAAGACGGCGCTGGAGTCCTCCTCGCTGCCGGCCAAGCTCGCGGACTGCCGCAGCGACGACGTCGACCGCAGCGAGCTGTTCATCGTCGAGGGTGACTCCGCGCTGGGCACCGCGAAGCTGGCCCGGAATTCGGAGTTCCAGGCGCTGCTGCCGATCCGCGGCAAGATCCTCAACGTCCAGAAGTCGTCCGTCTCGGACATGCTCAAGAACGCCGAGTGCGGCGCCATCATCCAGGTCATAGGGGCCGGTTCCGGCCGTACCTTCGACATCGACGCGGCCCGCTACGGCAAGGTCATCTTCCTGGCCGACGCCGATGTCGACGGCGCCCACATCCGCATCCTGCTGCTGACCCTCTTCCAGCGCTACATGCGGCCGATGGTCGAGCAGGGCCGGGTCTTCGCCGCCGTGCCGCCGCTGCACCGCATCGAACTGACCAACCCCAAGAAGGGGCAGGACAAGTACATCTACACCTACTCGGACAACGAGCTGCGCCAGACCCTGCTGGAGCTCCAGCGCAAGAACGTCCGCTACAAGGACAGCATCCAGCGCTACAAGGGCCTGGGTGAGATGGACGCCGACCAGCTCGCCGAGACGACCATGGACCCGCGCCACCGCACCCTGCGCCGGATCAACATCAGCGACCTGGAGGCGGCGGAGAAGACCTTCGACCTCCTGATGGGCAACGAAGTGGCCCCCCGCAAGGAGTTCATCACCAACTCCGCGGCCACCATGGACCGTTCCCGGATCGACACCTGAGCGCTCCCTGAGCCCGGGCGGGCGTCTCTCCACCCCAGGGTGGAGGGGCGCCCGCCGTGTTTTCCACCCGCTCCCCACCCTGGCGCCGATCCGCGCGGCGGCCACTCTCCGTAGCGTCGGGGAGGTCGGAATACGCCGTCTCCGGGAGGCTCAGGTCATGAGCGGCCTGCTCAACATCGTGGTGATCGTCGCGGCTGTCGCGTTCGTGGTCATCAAGCAGTTCAGTGCCCAGCAGCTCACGTCCGAGGGCCGCAAGTGGTGGTTGATCCCCGCCGTCCTGGTGTTCCTGGCGCTGCGCGCGCCCGGCCTGCTGGACCCCGTGCACCGGACCGCCTCCGCCGTCCTGCTGACCGTCGGGCTCCTCATAGGGCTGGCCTGCGGTGCGGGCTGGGCCTGGACCACACGCATCTGGACGGACGCGGACGGCGTGGTGTGGACCAAGGGCAGCTGGGCGGCGGCCGGGGTGTGGCTGTGCGCCATGGTGCTGCGCGGCGGCCTGATGGCCCTCGCCGCGGCCATGGGCGTCCATCAGGGCAGCCCGGCGATCATGCTCTCGGTCGCCGTCATGCTGCTGGCCCGGAGCGGGGTCACCACCTGGCGGGCCCAGGCCGTTCAGCGGACGTACGGTGTCCCTGTCGCGGGCTGAGGCCCCGGCGCGCCCGGTACCGCCGCCCACCGATCGAGGACCGTACGTGCTGCCCCCTTCCTTGACGAGCTGGCCCCTGCGGGAGTCGCTGTCCCGTGAAGGCATGAGCGGCGCCCGGTTGTGGATCGGCCGGTCGGTGCGCGTCCTGGTCGTCGTGGGACTGACGTGGTCCACCGTGGCCGGCCCGCACTTCCGGGGCTGGGCACTGGTGGCGGCGCTCGCGGGGGTCGCCGCCACGCTCGTGGCGTTCCGCGGCTACTTCCGCGTGACGCGCGAGCGCCTTCTCTGGCCGTCCGTGGGCCTCCTGTTCGTCCTGGAGGCCGCGGCCTTCGGCTTCTCCTTCGCCGGCGCCCGGACGCCGGCGATCGTCCTGTGGTGCGCCTGCGCCATCACCGCGTTGGAGCGGCTCCCGCTGGCCGTCGGCGTGCTGTGTTCGTCGGCCGCACTCGCCGCCTACGCCGTGATGAACACCGACAACTGGCTGGCGAGCACCACGACCACCGTGGGCCTGGCCCTGGCCGGTTACGTCATCCGCCTCGACGCCGAGGCGCGCGGCAACGCCCAGCGGCTGCTGGCCCAGGAGCGGGCGGCCCGCACGGCCGAGGCGGAGTCGGCGGCGCTGGCCGAACGGGGCCGGATCGCACGGGAGATCCACGACGTCCTCGCCCACAGTTTGAGCGCCCAGTTGGTGCATCTGGAGGCGGTGCGGCAGCTGATCCAGCGCAGTTCCGACCTCGAGGCGGACCGCGCACAGCTCCTGGAGCGGGTCGTGGCGTGCCGGGGAATGGCCCGAGAAGGGCTTGACGGCACCCGTGAGGCGCTTTCCGCCCTCCGCGGGGAGCTGGTCCCGGTCGAGGACTTCCTGCGCCGTCTGACGGCCGCTGAGGGCGTTCGACTGGACGTGACGGGCGAGTCCCGCGTGCTGCCGGCCGAGGCCGGACTCGCGGTCCGCAGGATCGCTCAGGAGGCACTCACGAACGTGCGCAAGCACGCCCCGGGGGCGCGGGTGAGCGTGCGGCTGGACTACGGGACGGACGACGTGGGGCTCGAAGTGCGGGACGACGGGGGCCGCGGGCGGTCCGCCGAACTCTCCGCGAGCGGTTCCGGGTACGGTCTGCTGGGAATGCGGGAGCGCGCCGAACTCCTCGGTGGAACGCTGGAGTCCGGCCCTGCTGAGGAGGGGTTCGTGGTGCGGTTGCGGGTGCCCGCATGACGGCACGTACGGTGACGCGGATCGTGGTCGCCGATGACCAGACGGTGGTGCGCGAGGGAATCGTGATGCTGCTGGGGCTGCTGCCGGGCATGGAGGTCGTCGGTTCGGCGGCGGACGGTGAGGAGGCGGTCCAACTGGTCGCCCGACACGCCCCCGACGTCGTCCTGATGGACCTTCGCATGCCCCGTTGCGACGGGGTCGAGGCCACCCGCCGGATCCGCGCGGACCACCCAGGCACCCAGGTCGTGGTGCTCACCACGTACGCCGACGACGACTCGCTCTTCCCCGCCCTGCAGGCCGGCGCCCGCGGCTATCTGACGAAGGACGCGGACGGCGACGAGATCGTCCGCGCCATCGACGACGTGCTCTCCGGTGAGGCCGGCCTGGCGCCGAAGATCCAGCGGCGCCTCCTGGAGCGCCTCGCCGAGCCCGCGCACACCGTGCCGCAGCCGCCGGCGGAGCCCCCGGACGGGCTGACCGCGCGCGAGGTGGAGGTGCTGCGGCTGGTCGCCGAGGGGCTGGCGAATCCAGAGATCGCCCGTACCCTGCATGTCTCCACGGCGACGGTGAAGACCCACATCAACAACCTCTTCGCCAAGGCGGGGCTGCGCGACCGGGCCCAGGCCATCCACTACGCGTACCGCAACGGGCTCGCACAGCCGCCCGGGTAGTTCCCGGCGGTCCATCACCTGATGGGGTGAAGGGTCCGCAAGCGGGCGTCCGGGATCTTCCTTTCTGTCCACCCTTGGGCGGCACGGACAACCACCCCGTGCACCAAGGAGAGTTCGGTGGACAAGCAGGACGGCCGCTCGGCCGATGAGTCCGGGGCCGTACGGCTCGACGACCCCTGGTACGACGCCCTCGCCCCCGGGTGGGCGGAACCGGCCGGTGCGGCGGACACGGCCGACCATGGAGGCGGTGCCGAGGAGCCGCTGACCGTAGGAGCACCGCGGAACGGCGGGATTCCCCTGGACGAGATCTATCTGGCGGTGCACCGGAGCGGTGCGTTCCAGGAGGTGCGCCGCTGTTACCGGCGCTTCGTCGTCCCCGCCACCCTTGCCTTTCTGGGCTGGTACCTCGCCTATGTGGTGGCGGCGATCGCCGCGCCGGATCTCATGGCCCGTCAGCTCGTCGGTGCCTTCAACGTCGCCATGGCCGCCGGTCTCGGCCAGTTCGCCACAACGTTTCTGCTCGCCTGGGCCTACATGCGCCACGCGCGGCTGCGCAGGGACCGTGCGGCGCTGGAGATCCGCTGGGAAACCCAGGAACTGACCGGGGGGAACGGGCGGTGACCGGCGGCCACGAGACCTTCGCGCTGACTCTGGTCAGCGCCTTCATCGCGCTCACTCTGGCGATCACCCTCTGGGCGGGGCGCCGCAGGCGTGGCTCCGCGGTGGAGTTCTACGCCGGCGGGAGGCTCTTCTCGCCCATGGAGAATGGTTTCGCCATCGCGGGTGACTACATGTCCGCCGCGTCCTTCCTGGGCATCACCGGGCTGATCGCCCTCTTCGGCTACGACGGCCTGCTCTATGCGGTCGGCTTCCTCGTCGCCTGGCTGCTCGTGCTCTTCCTGGTGGCCGAACTCGTCCGGAACTGCGGGCGGTTCACCCTCGCCGACGTCGTGGCCGCACGGATGCGGGAGCGCCCCGTGCGGATCGCGGTCGGCGCGGCGTCCGTCACCGTCTCCGTGCTCTATCTGGTGGCGCAGATGGTCGGTGCCGGCAGTCTGGTGGCGCTGCTGCTCGGCGACGCCGGACCGCAGGCCCGTACCTGGATGGTGATCGGCGTGGGCGCCCTGATGGTGGTCTACGTCGCCTTCGGCGGAATGCGGGCCACCACCTGGATCCAGGTGGTCAAGGCGGTGCTCCTCCTGGGCGGCGCCATGGCCCTGACCGTCCTGGTGGTGATCCGTTTCCACGGGGACCTCGGTGCGCTGCTGAACACCGCCGCCGAACGCAGCGGCCACGGAAGGGCGTTCCTCGCGCCGGGTCTCAAATACGGAGGGGACTGGACCGCGCGGCTGGACTTCCTCAGCCTCGGGCTGGCTCTGGTCCTGGGAACAGCCGGGCTGCCGCACATCCTGTCGCGGTTCTACACCGTGCCCACGGCGCGGGCCGCCCGCCGTTCCGTCGGCTGGTCCATCGGGCTGATCGGCGGCTTCTACCTGATGACCGTCGTGCTGGGCTTCGGGGCCGCCGCTGTAGTGGGCAGCGACGCAGTACGGGCCTCCAACTCGGCGGGCAATACGGCCGTTCCGCTGCTCGCCGTCGACCTGGGAGGCGGGGCGGGGTCCACCGGAGGAACGGTTCTCTTCGCCGTGGTGGCGGCGGTCGCCTTCGCCACCATCCTGGCCGTGGTCGCCGGTATCACCCTCGCCTCCTCGGCCTCCGTGGCCCACGACCTGTACGCCTCACTGCGCCGCCCGCGCGGCACGGCGCGGGACGCACAGCGCCGCGAGGTGGCCGTGGCACGCCTCGCCGCGGTCGCGGTCGGAGCCGTCGCCATCGCACTGGCGCTGCTCGCCCAGGACCTGAACGTCGCCTTCCTGGTGGGCCTGGCCTTCGCGGTCGCCGCCTCGGCCAATGTGCCGGCCCTGCTCTACGCCCTGTTCTGGCGCCGCTTCACGACGCGGGGTGCCGTCTGGTCCGTCTATGGCGGGCTGGTCCCCGCGCTCACCCTGGTGGTCCTCTCGCCCGTGGTCTCCGGAGGCCCGGAATCCCTCTTCCCCCACCTGGACTTCGCCGTCTTCCCGCTCTCCAACCCGGGCGCGGTCTCGATCCCCCTGGGCTTCCTGATGGGCTGGCTGGGAACACTGCTCTCCCCTGAGGCCGCCGATCCGGCCCGGCATGCGGAGACGGAGGTGCGGGCGCTCACGGGGGCGGGCGCCGTTTAGAACGCGCCGGGGCCTAGACCCATTCGTAGCGGTGTTCCGGGCGGCCGGTCTCGCCGTACCTGAGGGTGAGGCGCACTCGGCCGGCGCGTTCCAGGAGCTTCAGATAGCGCTGGGCGGTCTGCCGGCTCAGTCCGGCCCGGTGGGCGACGTCCTGGGCCGAGAGCGGGGTGTCCGCGGAGCGCAGCACCGAGCGCACGCGGTCGGCGGTGGCGGTGGAGTGCCCCTTGGGCAGCTCGGCGGAGCCGGCGTTGGCGGCTCCCAACGCGCCGAAAAGCCGGTCCACTTCGGACTGCTCGGCCTGTCCGCCGCCGGCGAAGGTGCGATGCAGCGCCGCATAGCCCTCCAGTTTGGAGCGCAGGCCCGCGAAGGTGAACGGCTTCACCAGGTACTGGAGCGCGCCGTGCCGCATCGCGGCCTGAACGGTCGCGATGTCGCGGGCCGCCGTCACCATGATCACGTCGGTGACCAGGCCACGGCGCCGCAGTTCGCCGACCAGTTGGAGGCCGGTCCGGTCGGGCAGGTAGTGGTCCAACAGGATCAGCTCGACGGGGTGCGTCTCCAAAGCGGCCAGGGCCTGCGCCGCCGTATGTGCGACGCAACTGACCCGGAAACCCTGCACCTTGGCGACATACGCCGCGTTGATCTGCGCGACCTGCGCATCGTCGTCCACGACCAGTACGTCGATCATCGGCCGGCCTCCGTGGCGTCCTCGGCGCGGTGCGCGCCCTCGGGATCGTCGGCCGCCCCGGCCGGCTCGGGAAGCTCCTCGGAGAGCGCGTCGGGGACCGTGACGGTGAACACGGCGCCGCCTCCTGGGCGTTGGTCCACCACGGCGCCGCCCCCGTAGCGCTCGGCGAGCCGGCGGACCAGCGCGAGTCCGATGCCGCGCTGCCCGTGGGCGGGCGGCTCCTTGGTGGTCCAGCCTTCCGTGAAGATCTCGGCCCGGCGCTCCTCGGGCACGCCCGGCCCGTTGTCGGCGACGCGTACGACGGCGGTCCGTCCCTCGGCCCGCACCTCCACCTCCACCTGGGCCTCGGGCGTGCCGGCGGTGGCGTCCAGGGCGTTGTCGACGAGGTTGCCGAGGACGGTGACCAGGCTGTGCGGGTCGATCAGGCGGTCGGGCAACCGGGTGCCGGACGCGATCCGCAAGGACACGCCCCGTTCGGTGGCGACGGTGGCCTTGCCCACCAGAAGGGCGGCCAGCAGGGGGTCGTGGATGCGCTCGGTGACCTGTTCCGCGGTGGCCCGGTGGACGCCGACGGCGCGGATCACGAACTCCACGGCCTCCTCGTGCAGCCCCAGTTCGAGCAGGCCGAGGAGGGTGTGCAGCCGGTTGGCGTGCTCGTGGTCCTGTGCCCGGAGGGCGTCGATGAGACCGCGGGTGCCGTCCAGTTCGCGGCCCAGCCGCTCCAACTCCGTACGGTCGCGGAGGGTCACCACCGCGCCGCCGTCGTCGGTCGGCATACGGTTCGCCACCAGCACCCGGTGCCCGCTGACCGCCAGCAGATCGGCACCCGAGACACGGCCGGCCAGCACATCGGTCGTCCGGCCCGGCGGAAGGGCGGTGTCCAGGGGGCGGCCGGTGTCCTCGGCGCGCAGATCGAGGAGGCGCTGCGCCTCGTCGTTCATCAGGCGGATCCGGCCCTGACCGTCGAGCGCGAGAAAACCCTCCCGGATGCCGTGCAGCATCGCCTCCCGCTCGGTGAGCAGCGCGGAGATGTCGGAGAAGGCCAGGTCATGGGTGCGGCGCTGGAGTCGGCGGGCGACCAGGTAGGCCGCCAGTGCGCCGACGGCGAGCACCCCGCCGGCGTACGCGAGCAGCTGCGGCACGGTGGACAGCAGCCGCTCCTGCACGCTCTCGTACGCGATGCCCACCGAGACGGCGCCGACGACCTTGCCGTTCTCGTCCCGCAGCGGGACCTTGCCCCGTGCGGAGCGGCCGAGGGTGCCCTCGTCGATCTGCATGACCTCGCGGCCGGAGAGCGCGGCGCTCGGGTCGGTGGAGACGTGGTGCCCGATCTCGTCGGGGTCGGTGTGGGACCAGCGCACTCCGCGCTTGTCCATGATCACGACGTACTCGGCTCCGGTGGCCGCGCGGATCCGTTCCGCCTCGTTCTGGACCGGGCCGTGGCGGCTCGGGCGCGATGCCTCCAGTGCGTCGTCGAGGCGCGGTTCGGCGGCGGTGGTCTGCGCGATGGCGAGCGCCCTGCGCATCGCCTGGTCGTCCAGCTGGGCGCTGAGCGGGGCGAGGAACAGGCCGGTCGCCAGTGCGGTGACGCCCGTGGCGATGGCCAACTGCATCAGCAGCACCTGGGAGAAGACCCGCCGCGGCCAGCCCAGCCGGGGGCGCCTCAGACGCACTCCGGTCGTGTTGCGTGCCCTGGACGTGCCGCGCGGGGCGGTCGCTGTGCGCGGGGCGGAGGGGCCGGCGGGAAACGGTGCGGTGCCCGAGGGCTCTGCGGCGCTCGGGCGCGGAACCGACGCTTCCTTCTCGCCCATACCGACGAACAGTAAGCGGGCCGACCGCCGGGCCGGTAATCCCTACGGCGAGGAATTCGGAGGGTGTCCGGACGGCCACGCGGGGCGCGGCAGCCCGGTCGTGACGGGAGCGGCGGAGTCGGGCTGTGGACGGCGATGACGGGCTTCGCGGGAGTTATCCACAGGCCTTTCGGCTGCGCACTGTGAGCACTTACTCTCGCAGTGTCGTCACGCTCCGTGACGGCGTCCGAGCCGCCACGGGTGGGGATCAGTGGCCGCGAATCCGTGAAAGGGGGGTCAGTCGAGATCTGCGGCGGTGAGAGAGGTGACCGCCATCCGCGAGGAAGGAAGGAGGGGTGCGCCACAGCTGGCGGGCGCCGGAGCACCGTCGGTCCGCTGCTCGACCGTCACGTACCAGGCCCGGCCGTCCGTGTGCGCGACCGTGACGGCCCAGGCCGGTCCCGCGCCGTCGGCGGGCGTGGCGGCGGATGCGGGCGGCAGGGCCTCGACCCGTACGACGTCGAGGGCGTCCGCGCGGTCCTCATGGATCCGGGCACGGACCGCGAGGTCGGCCGCCTGGGCGGGGCGCTCCCAGGCCGAACGGCCACGGCAGTGGTCCAAGACGATCCGTCCGCTGCGCGCCGCCTCCACGGCGGACTTGACCAGATGCGCCGAGGCACGGCCGTAGGCGTAACCGTAAGGAAGGAGAAAAAGGGTGGGGGAGAAGCGATGGCCGCCCAGGTGGGTGACCTCCCAGGTGTCGATTCCGGTGGCGGCGAGTTCCGCGGCCAGCGGCCGGCCGAGCAGGGCGCAGCAGCGGTCCCGTTTGCCGTTGGTGCAGACGAGGGCCAGCGGGTCGCCGGAATGCGGTTCCCAGAGGTCGTGGTGGTCGCCCGCGCCCAGGGCGGCGAAGTCCAGTCCGAGAGCGGTGCCGGGATCGGTGACGGTGGTCGTGCGGACCCAGGAGCGACCCGGCGCGGTGTGGGCGAGGAAGAGCCGACGGCGGGCGATGCCATGGCAGTCGGCGTGGCGGCCCGGCCGCCGGATCAGGGCGATGCGTACGCCGGTCCCGGCCGCCGCGGCGTCCAGCGCCCGGCCGAGACCTGGGTCGAGATGGCTGTCCGTGAGCGCCTTGGCTCCCCAGGGGCCGGTCTGCTCGATGAGCAGCCAGGTACGGGCGGTGGCCGAGGTCCCGGCCAGCGGTTCGGCCGCGTTACGGGAGGCGGTGGCGCAGGTACTCACAAAGGCGAGCCTAACCTCATGGTTCAGGCATCCCGCACGCCGGACCGCTTGCGAGCCTGCGCGGGAGGGGCGAGGAAGGGGGAGCGCGGTCGCGCCATGGCGGCCACGGCAACGGCAACGTCGAACCGCTCATGAATCGCCACCGCCGGAACGCCCGGTCACTCGCTCCCCATCGCGGCCGGGATGCCGGATCGCTCAGGCCCGCTCACGGTGGAGGCGCAGGACGGCTCGAGCCGCTCAGGCCCGCTCATGGCAGGCACATCACAGGACTTGGGCGGCTCGGGTGCACTCGTGGCAGGCACACCGGACGGCTCGCGCGGCTCGGGCCCGCTCATGGCAGGCACATCACACGGCTTGGGTGGCCCGGGTGCACTCGTGGCAGGCACACCGGACGGCTCGGGCGGTTCGGGCACGCTCATGGCAGATGTGCAAGGCGGCTTGGGCCCGCTTACGGGAGCGGCTGTGGGGGGCGTGGGCCGTGGTACTGGCCGCTGGGGCGCATGCGGAGCGGGCGCTCGTCGAATTCCTCCAGGGCGTGCGCGATCCAGCCGGCGGTGCGCGCGAGGGCGAAGACCGTTTCTCCCGCCTCGGGCGGCATGCCCACCGCGACGGTCAGCACGGCGAGTGCCAGGTCGACGTTGGCGTGCAGCTCCGTGTGGCGGGCGGTGGTGCTGACGACATCGCGTGCGGCCTGCAGGGCGGGTGCGGCCTGCGGTACGTCCGCCAGCAGCCGGAAGAGGACGCGGGCGCGCGGGTCCTCCCCCGGGTAGAGGCGGTGGCCCAGGCCCGGTACCCGGCGGCCGGCCCGCAGATGATCGGCCACGACGGCAGCCGCGCTGCCCCGGTCCAGGACCTCCAGCAGCGTCCGGTGCGCCAGCCCGCTCGCGGCGCCGTGCAGCGGACCGTCCAGCGCCCCCAGGCCCGCCGAGACGATCGCGTACGGATGGGCACGGGCGGAGGCCGCGACCCGGACCGCGAGGGTGGAGGCGGCGAGGTCGTGGTCGATGAGCAGGACCAGCGCGGCGTCCAGGACGCGCAGCGATGCGGGCTCGGCCGGTTCCGCGGTCAGCCGGGACCAGAGCCGGGGCGCGAGCGGTCCGGCGGTGGAGGGTTCTTCACCGAGCACCGGGAGGGCGTCGACGAGGGTCGGGATGAGGCTGCGGGCGGTGCCGAGGACGGCGTCCTCGGAGAGGTCGAACCGCAGTGGATCGGCGGCCGCGGCAGCGATCACCGCGACTCGCAGCTGGTCCATCGGCCCGCTGTGCGGCGGCAGCGCCCGTACGGCGCGACGGGCGGCGGTCCGGGCGTCCTGCGGGGCGGTGAAGCGGATGCCGCGGCGCAGCACACCGGTCCACAACCACTCCGCGACCTCCTCGTAGCTGTAGTGGGCGGCGAGCTCCGCGGTGTCCACGCCGCGGAAGTAGCAGTGGTCACGATCGATCAGGGTGATGCCGGTGCGGATCGCCAACTCGGCGCCGGCGGAGGGAGTTTCGCGGCGGCCGCTGCGGCGGGCCAGCGCGTCGATCTCCTTGGGGTCGAAGGTGCTGCCGCGGCTGCCGGGTTCCCGGTGGCTGGTCAGCTGACCGCGACTGACGTACGCATAGACCGTCTCGGGCTTCACGCCGAGCCGGTCGGCCGCCTCCCGCGTGCTCAGCCGTCGCTCGCGGGTGTCGTGTGCCGTGTCGTGATCCGCCATGGGATCACCGTATCCAGCGCGTCCGTACCCGGACCCATCCATGTCCAGGACCCTCCTGTATTGACGCATGCATTGATTCAATCAATATTGACGAGTATTGAGTCAAGCATAGATAGTCGGATCAATATCGGGGAGGAAGAACGAGGAGATCCGCCATGCCGATCGCTGAGGCGAACGCACCCATCGAGGCACCCCGCGGACTCGCGGGCGTCATCGTCACCGAGACCCAACTCGGCGACGTCCGGGGGCGTGAGGGCTTCTACCACTACCGCCAGTACTCCGCCGTCGAGCTGGCCCGGACCCGCACGTTCGAGGACGTCTGGTACCTGATGTTCCATGGCGCGCTGCCCGACGCGGCCCAGCTGGCGGCCTTCAAGGCCGAGACCGCCGCGCTGCGCCCGCTGCCCGTGGCAGTACGCGACGCACTGCCCGCCCTGGCCCGGGCCGGTGCGCTCGCGGGTCCGCTCGCCGGGCTGCGCACCGCGCTCTCGCTGCTCGGCGCGAGCTCCGGTTTCCGGCCGCTGTACGACATCGACGCCGACCGCCGGCGGGCCGACGCACTCGCCGCCGTCGCCGCCGTACCGACCCTGCTCACCGCACTGCACCGGCTCGGCCAGGGACAGCAGCCGGTGGAGCCACGGCCGGACCTGGGGCACGCCGCCAACTACCTCTACATGCTCACCGGCGAGGAACCGGATCCGGACCGGGTCCGGGCGATAGAGGCCTACCTGATCTCCACGATCGATCACGGCTTCAACGCCTCGACGTTCACCGCCCGGGTCATCGCCTCCACCGGTGCCGACCTCGCGGCCTGCCTCGTCGGAGCCATCGGCGCGCTCTCCGGCCCGCTGCACGGCGGAGCGCCGAGCCGGGCACTGGACACGCTCGACGCCATCGGTACGCCCGACCGGATCGACCCCTGGATCCGCGAACGGGTCCTGCGCGGCGAACGGATCATGGGGTTCGGCCACCCCGTCTACCGCACGGAGGACCCGCGGTCACGGATGCTGCGCGGGCTCGCCGAGGAGTTCGGCGGGCCGCTGGTGGAGTTCGCCGTCGAGGTGGAGGCGCGCGCCGAGGCGCTGCTGGCCGAGCTCAAGCCGGGCCGCGAGCTGCACATCAACGTGGAGTTCTACGCGGGCGTCGTCATGGAGCTGTGCGGCCTGCCGCGCGAGATGTTCACGCCCACCTTCTGCGCGGCCCGGGTCGTCGGCTGGAGCGCCAACATCCTGGAACAGGCAGAAGATTCGAAGATCATCCGCCCGGCGGCCCGGTACGTCGGCCCGCCCCCGCCGCAGCCGCTGCCGGAGGTGGTGCCCGGGTAGCCGCCACCACAACGCCGGTGCCTCAGCCTGGCACCGGGCCACGGCCGGATCTTGGCCCCCCGGGCCTTGGCCTCGCACCACGGCGCCGGACCTTGGCGCCGGGCCTCGGCAGCGGGCTACGGTTCCGCACCTCGTCGCTGGGCCAGGGTTCCGGACCTTGGTGTTGGACCACGGCGCCGGACCTTGGTGTTGGGTCACAGTTCCGAGTCTGGGCATCGGGTCACGGCGCTGGGAGGCCAGCGCGGGGCCACGGTTGCGGATCTCGGTGCCTGGCCACGGTGCCGGACCTCGGCACAGGATCTCGGCGTCGGGCCACGGTTCTGGGCACCGGGCGGTGGTTCGGGGCACCGGGCCGGTTCCGGGCCACGGGTCCCGGGGCGCGGTTTCGGGTCGCTGCGGCGCCGGGCCGTGGTGCCTGACCGGACCTTGCCGGCCGGACCGGATCCTGCCCACCGGACCGGGCCCCGGCGCCGGACGGGGCCCGGTCCGCCCAACCAGCCCCTGTCGGTGAGACCGGATGCTGGCGCCGGACCCGGCCCTGGCGATCGGCCCGGCCTTGGCCACGGTCGGGCCTGGGCCACGGTCGGGCCTGGGCCACGGTCCGGCCTCGGCCCCGACCCGGCCCCGCCCCCCGCCCCCGGCGACGGATGAGGCGCCCCACCCTGACACCATCGGCGGCTGCCCGCCGGACCCGACTCTGGTGCCGCACCGGGACCCGGCGATCGGCCCGGCCTCGGCCACGGTGCTGCCCGGCCCCGCCCCGGCCCCCCGCCCTGCCCTGGCGACGGACGAGGCGCCTCACCCTGGCACCAGCGGCGGCGGCTGCTGCCGGCCGGACCCACCCCTGGCGCCGGACCGGGACCCGGCGATCGGCCCGGCCTCGGCCATGGTGCGGCCCCGGCCCGGCCCTGGCCCCCGCGCCGCACCCGGCGACGGACGCGCCCCACCCCGGCCCCTCGCGGCGGCCGCTTGGCCTGGGGGCCCCGATTGCCCCGTCGCCCGCCGCCCTCCGGCGACGGACGAGGCGCCCTACCCTGGCCCGTCGCGGCGGCCGCTCGGTGCGTGGCCCCGGTTGCCCCGCCCCCGCCGCGCCGCCCCCACCCCCGGCAAGCGGCTGGCGCTTGGCCCGTAAAGCGCCGTATTGGTGGTCCGTTACGATCGACTGCTCGTCCGCCGCCGGGCCGCGCGGCCCGCCACCCGCACCATGGAGGCGCCTTCTGGCCACGCAACAGATCCCGGTCGTCGTGCTCGCAGGGTTCCTCGGTTCGGGCAAGACAACGCTGCTCAACCACCTGCTCCGGGCCGGCGACGGGACCCGTATCGGCGCGATCGTCAATGACTTCGGCAGCATCGAGATCGACGCGATGACCGTCGCCGGGCAGGTGGACTCGATGGTCTCGCTCGGCAACGGCTGTCTGTGCTGTGCGGTCGACACCAGCGAGCTGGACACGTATCTGGAGCGGCTGGCCCGGCCCTCCGCCCGTATCGACGTGATCGTCATCGAGGCGAGCGGGCTGGCCGAGCCGCAGGAACTCATCCGGATGATCCTGGCCAGCGACAACGACCGGATCGTCTACGGCGGGCTGATCGAGGTCGTGGACGCCGCCGAGTTCGAGTCCACCCGGGCCCGCCATCCCGAGCTGGACCGGCACGTCGGCATCGCCGACATCGTGGTGCTCAACAAGGCCGACCGGATCGACGACACGGCGCTCCGGGCGCTCCGGGACACCCTCGCGGAGCTGGCGCCCGGACGGCCGGTGCTTTGTGCGGCGTACGGACGGGTCGACCCCGAGCTGTTCTTCGACCGCGGGCCGGGGGAGGACCACGATGCCGCTGGCGTGCGGCAGTTGTCCTTCGAGGACCTGTTGCGCGAGGCCGCGGCCAATGGCGGGCACCCCCGAAACGATCGCGAAACCGCGTACGGCGAGAACGGCCACGTCGACCACCACGACCCCCACAGCTCAAGCGACCCCCGCAGCTCCAGCGATCCCCACAGCCCAAGCGACCACCACAGTCCAAGCGACCACCACGATTGCGGCCGCGACGCCTGTGGTGACCACTGCGCCCGCGACCACACCGGGCACTTTCACGCCGCCTACCAGAGTGTGGAGTTCAGCTCGGCGGAGCCGATGCACCCGCGTCGGCTCATGGCCTTCCTCGACAGCCGGCCGGCCGGGCTCTACCGCATCAAGGGGTTCGTCCACTTCGATGTCCCGGAGAACCGGCAGAAGTTCACCGTGCACGCCGTTGGCGACTTCCTGCGCTTCTATCCCGAGCCCTGGCCGAGGGGCGAGGAGCGGAGCACCCAGCTCGTCCTCATCGGCAGCGGCATCGATGCCCCGGCGCTCCGCAAGGAGTTGGACAACTGCCGGGAGACCGGGCCGCCGGAGGCCGATGTGAACAGCATGTGGGGCGTGCTGCGGTACGTGGCCTCCCGCGAGGGAGACGAGTAGGGACCAGTACACGAGTCCGAGTACAAGGACAGGTGCAAGTCCGAGTACGAGCGCGAGTGGCGAGTGCGAGTACGAGGAAGGGCAGCAGAGACGCGTAGCGCCGTCGGGCCGGCTCCACACCGGCCCGACGGCGTCCACTTCCGGTCACTCGACGGCGTCCGCTTCCCGTCCCGTCAGGAGCGAGGACGTCCGCTTCCCCGCCCCGTCAGCAGCGACGGGCGAGCCACGCGTAGCGCTTACACCGGACCCGCCAGCGCCGCCACCGGCTTCGTCAGCGCCACTCCCGAGCCGTCCCGGCGCGGGTCCGGCTCCGGCAGCGGGACCGGGGCGCCCTTGGCGTCCGCCGCCCGCACCGGTGCCGGTCCGGCCCACGCCTGGATCAGGCAGTCCTCGCCCTTCAGGAATCGCTGACAGCGCACCCCGCCGGTCGCCCGGCCCTTGCGCGGGTACTGGTCGAACGGGGTGAACTTGGCCGTGGCGACCGAGTCGTCCAGGGTGCCGTGCGAGCCGGCGACGGTGAAGACCATGGCGTCGGCCGCCGGGTCGACCGCCGAGAATGCGATCACCTTCGCGCCCTCGCCCAGCTTGATCCCGGCCATACCGCCCGCGGGCCGGCCCTGCGGCCGTACCTGCGACGCCGGATAGCGCAGCAACTGCGCCTCGTCGGTGATGAAGACCAGGTCCTCCTCACCGGTGCGCAGCTCGGCCGCGCCCACGATGCGGTCGCCCTCCTTGAGGGTGATGACCTCCAACTCCTCCTTGTTCGCGGGGTAGTCGGGCACCACCCGCTTGACCACGCCCTGTTCCGTACCGAGCGCGAGGCCCGGCGAGGACTCGTCCAGGGTGGTGAGGCAGACCAGCTCCTCGCCGTCCTGGAGCGTCAGGAACTCCGAGAGCGGTGCGCCGCCCGCGAGGCTCGGCGCCGCCGCGGTCTCCGGGAGCTGCGGCAGATCGATCACCGGGAGCCGCAGCAGCCGGCCCAGGGACGTCACCACGCCCACCTCGCCGCGGGTCGTCGCCGGCACCGCCGAGACGATCACATCGTGCTTGACCCGCTTGGCGTCGACGTCGAACGGCACCTCGCCGGTGACCGTACGCGCCAGCAGGCCCGTCGAGGACAGCAGCACCCGGCACGGGTCGTCGGCGACCTCCAGCGGCACCGCGCCGACCGTGGTGCCCGCCGACTCCAGCAGGACCGTGCGCCGGTCCGTGCCGTACTTCTTGGCGACCGCGGCCAGCTCGCCGGAGACCAGCTTGCGCAGTTCGGCGTCCGACTCCAGGATCCGGGTCAGCTTCTCGATCTCGTCCTGCAGCCGGTCCCGCTCCGACTCCAGCTCGATCCGGTCGAACTTGGTCAGCCGGCGCAGCGGGGTGTCGAGGATGTACTGGGTCTGGACGTCGCTCAGCGAGAAGCGCTCGATCAGCCGCTCCTTGGCCTGTGCGCTGTTCTCGCTGGAGCGGATCAGGCGGATCACCTCGTCGATGTCCACCAGGGCCGTCAGCAGGCCCTCGACCAGGTGCAGCCGGTCGCGGCGCTTCGTCCGGCGGAACTCGCTGCGGCGGCGCACCACGTCGAAGCGGTGGTCGACGTAGACCTCCAGCAGCTCCTTCAGGCCCAGCGTCAGCGGCTGGCCGTCCACCAGCGCGACGTTGTTGATGCCGAAGGACTCCTCCATCGGCGTCAGCTTGTAGAGCTGCTCCAGGACGGCTTCGGGGTTGAAGCCGTTCTTGACCTCGATCACCAGGCGCAGGCCGTGCTCACGGTCGGTGAGGTCCTTGACGTCCGCGATGCCCTGGAGCCTCTTCGAGCCGACCAGGTCCTTGATCTTGGAGATGACCTTTTCCGGGCCGACCGTGAAGGGGAGTTCGGTGACGACCAGCCCCTTGCGGCGCGCGGTGACGTTCTCCACCGTGACCGTGGCGCGGATCTTGAACGTGCCGCGGCCCTTCTCGTAGGCGTCCCGGATGCCGCTCAGACCCACGATCCGGCCGCCGGTCGGCAGGTCCGGGCCCGGGACGAAGCGCATCAGGGTCTCGAGGTCGGCGTTCGGGTGCTTGATCAGGTGGCGGGCCGCGGCGATGACCTCACCCAGGTTGTGCGGCGGCATGTTCGTCGCCATACCGACGGCGATGCCGGAGGTGCCGTTGACGAGGAGGTTCGGATACGCGGCGGGCAGGGCGACCGGCTCCCGCTCCTGGCCGTCGTAGTTCGGCGAGAAATCGACGGTGTCCTCGTCGATCGACTCGGTCATCAGGGACGTCGCGGACGCCATCCGGCATTCCGTGTACCGCATCGCGGCCGGCGGGTCGTCGTTGCCGAGCGAGCCGAAGTTGCCGTGGCCGTCGACCAGCGGCAGCCGCATCGAGAACGGCTGCGCCATGCGGACCAGCGCGTCGTAGATGGACGCGTCGCCGTGCGGATGGAGCTTACCCATCACCTCGCCGACGACCCGGGCGCACTTCACATAGCCGCGTTCGGGGCGCAGGCCCATCTCGTTCATCTGGTAGAGGATGCGGCGGTGCACGGGCTTGAGGCCGTCGCGGGCGTCCGGCAGGGCGCGCGAGTAGATGACCGAATACGCGTACTCGAGGAAGGAACCCTGCATCTCGTCGACGACGTCGATGTCGAGGATCCTCTCCTCGAAGTCGTCCGGCGGCGGGGTCTTCGTGCTGCGGCGGGCCATCGCGGCTGCGGCTCCTTCTGCTGCGTCTACTGCCGAGGTCGGGGACGGCGCCGGGGCGTCGTCGGTCAATCAGCCGGGTCGATCAGCTGGGGGATCAACCGGCGAGTATCTCTGAGTCTGACGCGGACCATTGTGGACCGCCCCACTGACAACGCCGACCGCGACTCCCCTTTCCGTGCCCGCGGCCGCCCGGTGACGGCCGTACGACGGGCCGGTGAAGGCCGTCCCGGCGGCCCGGACGGCGGCTCTCGCGGCGGTCGGCGCGGGCCCTCGATCGGGGGCGGTCCTGCGGGAACTTCGCCAGATGCCGACGCGGTTGCATACAGTGACAGAACTTCCTCGCAAGCGATCGAAGGGACGTACATGCCCATGGGTCACACGGCCACAGAACAAGCCGGCTCCGGCGGCCTGACAGCGACCGAGCACCGGCTGGCCAACGGCCTGCGCGTGGTGCTCTCCGAAGACCACCTGACCCCGGTCGCAGCGGTCTGCCTCTGGTACGACGTCGGCTCCCGCCATGAGGTCAAGGGCCGTACGGGCCTGGCTCACCTCTTCGAGCACCTGATGTTCCAGGGCTCCGCGCAGGTGAAGGGGAACGGCCACTTCGAGCTGGTGCAGGGTGCAGGCGGTTCGCTCAACGGCACCACGAGCTTCGAGCGCACCAACTACTTCGAGACCATGCCCGCCCACGAGCTGGAGCTCGCGCTCTGGCTGGAGGCGGACCGCATGGGCTCGCTGCTGACCGCGCTCGACGAGGAGTCCCTGGAGAACCAGCGCGACGTCGTCAAGAACGAGCGCCGCCAGCGTTACGACAACGTCCCCTACGGCACGGCCTTCGAGAAGCTGACGGCCATGGCGTACCCGGAGGGCCACCCGTACCACCACACGCCCATCGGGTCGATGGCCGACCTGGACGCCGCCTCACTGGAGGACGCGCGGGCGTTCTTCCGTACGTACTACGCGCCCAACAACGCCGTCCTGTCGGTCGTCGGCGACATCGACCCGGCCCGGACGCTGGCCTGGATCGAGAAGTACTTCGGCTCGATCCCCTCCCACGACGGCAAGCAGCCGCCCCGGGACGGCACGCTGCCCGACGTGGTCGGCACCGAGCTCCGCGAGGTCGTCGAGGAGGAGGTGCCCTCCCGCGCCCTGATGGCGGCCTACCGCCTTCCGCACGACGGCACCCGTGAGGCGGACGCCGCCGACCTCGCGCTGACCGTCCTGGGTGGCGGCGAGTCCTCCCGCCTGTACAACCGGCTGGTGCGCCGCGACCGCAGCGCGGTGGCCGCCGGCTTCGGTCTGCTGCGGCTGGCCGGCGCGCCCTCCCTGGGCTGGCTGGACGTGAAGGCGTCCGCCGGGGTGGAGGTGCCCGCCATCGAGCACGCGGTCGACGAGGAACTGGCACGGTTCGCCGCCGAGGGGCCCACCCCGGAGGAGATGGAGCGGGCGCAGGCCCAGCTGGAGCGCGAATGGCTGGACCGCCTGGCGACGGTCAGCGGCCGCGCCGACGAACTCTGCCGCTTCGCCGTCCTGTTCGGCGACCCGCAGCTCGCGCTGACCGCCGTGCAGCGGGTCCTGGACATCACCCCCGAGGAGGTGCAGGCGGTCGCCAAGGCCCGGCTGCGCCCCGACAACCGCGCGGTGCTCGTCTACGAGCCCACCGAGCCGGCCGGCAACGCCGCCGAGGAAGGGGAGACGGAGCAGTGAGCGACACCACCCGCCAGGATTCCCCAGGGAGCAGCATGCAGTTCCACCCGCAGCCCCAGAGCGGCGCGCCCAAGCCGTGGGCCTTCCCGGCCCCCGAGCGCAGCCAACTGCCCAACGGCCTCACCCTCCTGACCAGTCACCGCCCCGGTCAGCAGGTCGTCGCGGTGGAGATCAACCTCGTCGCCCCGCTGGACGCCGAGCCGGAGGGCCTGGACGGCGTCGCCACGATCATGGCGCGCGCCCTGTCCGAGGGCACCGACAAATACGACGCGGAGGGCTTCGCCGCCGAGCTGGAGCGCTGCGGCGCCACGCTGGACGCCCACGCCGACCACCCCGGCGTACGCGTCTCCCTGGAGGTCCCGGCCTCCCGGCTGACCCGCGCGCTCGGCCTGCTCGCCGACGCGCTGCGGGCCCCCGCGTTCCCGGAGAGCGAGATCGAGCGGCTGGTCCGCAATCGCCTCGACGAGATCCCGCACGAGCTCGCCAACCCGGCCCGGCGCGCGGCGATGGCGCTCTCCAAGGAGCTGTTCCCGGCCACCGCGCGGATCTCCCGCCCCCGTCAGGGCACCGAGGAGACGGTCGCGCGGATCGACGCCGCGGCCGTGCGCGCCTTCTACGACGCCCATGTCCGGCCCGCCACGGCCACCGCCGTGATCGTCGGTGACTTCACCGGCGTCGACCTGGCCGCGTCGCTCGCCGACACCCTCGGCGCCTGGAGCGGTTCGACCGCCGAGCCGGTGAAGGCGACCCCGATCGTCGCCGACGACACCGGCCGCGTGGTGATCGTGGACCGCCCCGGCGCCGTGCAGACGCAGCTGCTCATCGGCCGGATCGGCGCCGACCGGCACGACCGCGTGTGGCCGGCGCAGGTGCTCGGCACGTACTGCCTGGGCGGCACCCTCACCTCCCGCCTGGACCGCGTCCTGCGTGAGGAGAAGGGCTACACCTACGGCGTGCGGGCCTTCGGGCAGGTGCTGCGCTCCACGGCCCCCACGTCCCCCGAGGGCACCACCGGCGCCGCGCTGCTCGCCATCAGCGGCTCGGTGGACACCGCCTCCACCGGGCCGGCGCTGGAGGACCTCTGGAAGGTGCTGCGGACCCTCGCGGCAGAGGGGCTGACGGACGAGGAGCGGGACGTCGCGGTGCAGAACCTCGTCGGGGTGGCGCCGCTCAAGTACGAGACCGCGGCGGCCGTCGCGGGCACCCTCGCCGACCAGGTGGAGCAGCAGCTCCCGGACGATTTCCAGGCGCAGTTGTACCTCCGGCTCGCGGAGACCGGCACGGTCGAGGCGACCGCCGCCGCCGTCAACGCCTTCCCGGTGGACCGCCTGGTGACCGTCCTGGTGGGCGACGCCGCGCAGATCACCGAGCCCGTCAAGGCGCTGGGCATCGGAGAGGTGACGGTCGTCAGCGGCTAGTCCGCAGGCGGCGTATGACGAAGCGTCACGACCGACGGCTCCTGTGGGGTTCGCTCACCACGGGAGCCGTCGTATGTCCGTCGCCTGCTCGTCGCCTGTCCGCCGCCGGTCTGCCGCAGTCTGCTGTATGTCCGGTTTGGGATGGCTCGTTGAGCCGGAACTTGTGGCATCCCGCACAAAATCGCGGTTCCGTTTGGCGCCGCAAAGTGGCCCCGTTTAGCGTCGGTCCGGCTGTTCGTCACAACTCCGCCACAACAGTGGCACCGGACAGTCATCGCCGAGTCCCCGTACGGCGCGAGCCAGGGGAGCCGGGGACCCACCCGTCCCTGGGGTGAATCGGGCGCCTCTCCGGAGGGGCCCGTAGGAGACCTTCCTGCTCCGAACCCGTCAGCTAACCCGGTAGGCGAGAGGGAAGGAAAGGACAAGCCAGCACATGGCGTTCACCCGTGCCACCGGGAAGCACCGCCGGGCCAGCCGCAGCGCCCGGACGACCCGCAACCTCGCCGGTATAGCCACCCTCGCGACCTCCGGCGTCGTCGCCACCCTGGCGTCACCGGCGATGGCCGCCACCGACGAGGCACGCACCCAGGACACCGGCCTCACCCAGGCCGTCGTGCTCGGTGACGAGCTCGCCCACCGCCTGGAGGTCCAGGCCGACACCCAGCAGGCCGCCGCCGAGGCCGCCGCCATGCAGGCGAAGGCCGAGGCCGAGGCCAAGAAGCGGGTGGCGGAGGCCGAGCGGCACGCCGAGGCGGCCCGGAAGAAGGCCAAGGCCGAGCGCGAGGCCAAGGAGCGGGCCGCCCGGGACGCCGAGCGCAAGCGCCTGAACGCCTTCGTCGCCCCCGTCGCCGGCTCCTACGTCTCCACCGGCTACAAGGCCTCCAGCAGCCTGTGGTCCTCCGGCAGCCACACCGGCATCGACTTCCACGCCGCCACCGGCACCTCCGTCCACGCGGTCGGCGCGGGCACCGTCGTCGAGGCCGGCTGGGGCGGGTCGTACGGCAACAACATCGTGATCAAGATGCACGACGGCACGTACACCCAGTACGGCCACCTGTCGTCGATCGGCGTCTCGGTCGGCCAGACCGTCACCCCCGGCCAGCAGATCGGCCTCTCCGGGGCCACCGGCAACGTCACCGGCCCGCATCTGCACTTCGAGGCCCGCACCAGCCCGGACTACGGCTCCGACATCGACCCGATCGCGTATCTGCGCTCGCACGGCGTCAACGTCTGATCCGGCGTCAGGCACACCCGCCTCGGCCTCCCGGCGCACGCCTCGGTGCCCTCCCCGCCCATTGGCCAAAAAATATCGCCGAATACGCGGAGTCCGTCGGAAAAGCCGTGCCGGTCGAATAGAGTCTCGGAAAAGCCGCCGACCGGCGGCGTTTTCCGGGGATTACGGCGGAGGCACGATCGATGCGAGGCCATATTTCCGCGCATGCGGTGTGCACGGCGATTCGCGAGGACATCGTCTCCGGTGCGCTGGCGCCGGGGAGCCGACTGATCGAGGAGATCCTGGCGGCGCGCTACGGCGTCTCCAGGGTGCCGGTCCGCGAAGCGCTGCGCACCCTGCAGTCGGAGGGCTTCGTCACCACCCGCCACCACGCGGGCGCGTGCGTCGCCGAGCCCACCGAGCAGGAGGCCGCCGACCTGCTCGACATCCGCGCCCTGCTGGAGCCGCTGGGCGCGGCCCGCGCGGCCGCCCGGCGCACCCCCGCCCATCTGAAGGTGCTGCGCGGCCTGGTGCGGCTCGGCCGCGAGCGGGCCCGCCACGGCAGCCCCACCGACCTGCGCCAACTCGACGGCTGGTTCCACGAGACGCTGGCCCAGGCGGCCGGCAGCCCCAGCCTGACCGCGCTGCTGACCCAGCTGCGCCGCAAGATCGAGTGGATGTATGCGGTGGAGCCGCCGCCGCGGGCCGGTGATGCATGGGACGAACACGGCGCGGTGCTGGACGCGGTGGCCCGGGGCGACGCGGAACGGGCCCGCGCCCTGATGGCGGCCCACATCGAGCGCTCGCTCCCGGTGTACCGGCTGCGGCGCCCCGCCGCACCCGAGGTGAGCGATCCGAAACAGCCCGTCAACACAGCGCGCGCCCGTTCTTAACACCCGGGCCGTATACAAAGGGGTGCGGAATTCCCGGGGCGGCGATTGTTGTCCGCCTTTACTTCCGGATATCGGCGCGCTTTCAAATGTCGGCGTGCGCGCTGTCCGGTACGCACATTCCGCCGCACGCTTTTCCGTGCGTGCCTCTCCGTGCATTGTCCACCGGCCGTGAGAATTGTGCGGCGGAGGGCACGGTCTTTGCGCGCGGGAGGGGGTGCGGTATTTCCCCCGAACGCAAAACGGCCCCGCCGCGGCACCTTTTCAGGTCACCGCGGCGGGGCCGCCGTACGAGGGGCGTCCCGGTGGGCTCAGACGGTCTCGGGGAGCTCTTCGAGACCCTCGGAGACGAGCTTGGCCAGGCGGTCGAGCGCTTCCTCGGCGCCCTCGGCGTCCGAGGCCAGCACGATCTCCTCGCCACCCTGGGCGCCCAGGCCCAGGACCGCGAGCATGGAGGCCGCGTTGACCGGATTGCCCTCGGCCTTGGCGATCGTCATCGGGACGCCGGCGGCGGTGGCCGCCCGGACGAAGATCGACGCGGGGCGGGCGTGCAGGCCCTCGGCCCAACCGACATTGACGCGGCGCTCAGCCATGATGTTGCCCTTCAAAGTCGTGACTGTTGTCTAGACCATTCTCTCACGGTGTCGGGACTGCTCCCAGCCGCCCCTGACCCCGAGATTACGCGTGCCGGGCCGGTTGTCGGTGGCCGGTCGTACGCTGTCCGCATGCAGAAGCCGCCGGACCACGCATACCCGACCCACTGGGAAGCCGACGTGGTGCTGCGCGACGGCGGCACCGCGCGGATCCGCCCCATCACCCCCGACGACGCCGAGCGGCTGGTCTCCTTCTACGAACAGGTCTCGGACGAGTCCAAGTACTACCGCTTCTTCGCGCCCTACCCGCGCCTGTCCGACCGCGATGTGCACCGCTTCACCCACCACGACTACGTCGACCGGGTCGGGCTCGCGGCCACGGTCGGCGGCGAGTTCATCGCCACCGTCCGCTACGACCGGATCAACGACCAGGGGCTGCCCGCCAAGAGCCCCGAGGACGACCAGGCCGAGGTGGCCTTCCTGGTGCAGGACGCCCATCAGGGGCGCGGGGTGGCCTCCGCCCTCCTGGAGCACATCGCGGCCGTCGCCCGCGAGCGCGGCATCCGGCGGTTCGCCGCCGAGGTGCTGCCCGCCAACACCAAGATGATCAAGGTGTTCACGGACGCCGGGTACACCCAGAAGCGCACCTTCGAAGACGGCGTGGTGCGCCTGGAGTTCGACCTCGAACCGACCGAGCAGTCCATGGCCGTGATGCGCGGCCGCGAGCAGCGCGCCGAGGCCCGCTCCGTCCAGCGGCTGCTCGCCCCCGGCTCGGTCGCCGTCATCGGCACCGGCCGCGCCCCCGGCGGCATCGGCCGCACGGCCCTCCGGCACATCCTCGACTCCGGTTTCACCGGCCGGCTGCATGCCGTCAACCACGCCTTCCCCGACGACCTGCGGCGCCTCGACCCCGAGGGCGTACCGGCGGTCCGCGCGCTCCGGGAGATCCCCGACCCGGTCGACCTCGCGGTCATCGCCGTCCCCGCGGAGCGCGTCCCGGAGGTGATCCGCGACTGCGGCGAACACGGCGTTCCGGGCGTGCTGATCCTCTCCTCCGGTTACGCCGAGGCCGGCCCCGAGGGCAGGGAGCGACAGCGCGCCCTGCTCCACCAGGCCCGCTCGTACGGCATGCGCCTCATCGGGCCGAACGCCTTCGGTCTGATCAACACCGCCACCGACATCCGGCTGAACGCCTCCCTCGCCCCGCAGATGCCCGGCGCCGGCCACATCGGCCTGTTCACCCAGTCCGGGGCCATCGGCATCGCCCTGCTCAGCGGACTGCACGCACGCGGCCCCGGGGACGGCGGGATCGCCGGCATCTCCGCCTTCGTCTCGGCCGGCAACCGCGCCGACGTCTCCGGCAACGACCTCCTCCAGTACTGGTACGAGGACCCGGACACCGACGTCGTCATCCTCTACCTGGAGTCCATCGGCAACCCCCGCAAGTTCGCCCGGCTGGCCCGCCGTACCGCCGCCGTCAAACCGGTCGTGGTCGCCCGCGGCGCCCGGCACAACGGCACCACCCCGCCCGGCCACACCGTGCCCACCGTCCGCGTCCCCGACAGCACGGTCGCCGCCCTGATGCGCCAGGCCGGCGTGATCCGCGTCGACACCGTCACCGAGCTGATCGACGCCGGGCTGCTGCTGGCCTCCCAGCCGCTGCCGGCCGGATCGCGGATCGCCATCCTCGGCAACTCCGAGTCCCTGGCCCTGCTCGCCTACGACGCCTGCCTGACCGAACGGCTGCGGCCGCTGCGCCCCCGGGTGCTGCCCTCCGCCGCGACACCGGACGACTTCCGCGCCGCCCTCGACGAGACGCTCTCCGGCGACGGCTGCGACGCGGTGATCGTCACGGCCATTCCATGGGTGGGGGAGGAAGACGGGGCCCTCCCGGGCGGCAGCGAGGGCGCCGCGCTCGCCACGGCGCTGCGCACGGCCGCCGCGGCCCACCCGGAGAAGCCGGTCACGGTCGTCCACCTCGCCATGGACGCCCTGGCCGAGACCCTCGCCGCCCCGCCGCCCACCCCGGACCCCGCCGCCCCCTCGGCGGAGGCGGACCGACCCGCCCCACAGCCCCTCGCCGAACCCGACCCACCGGCCCCGGCGCCCCGCACCCCGCCGCCGACGGCAGCCCCCGCCCCGCCGCCCCGGCCCCCGTACCCGCCGTCCCGTCCGCCGTTCCCGCCGGGCCCGCCCCCAGGGGCCCGCACCGCGGCACCGACGCCCCCGGTCCGCGCCGCCGAGGCCGCCGTCCCGCCGAGCCGGCGTCCCGCCCCGCTGCGCATCCCCGCCTACCCCGCCGCCGAGCGGGCCGCCCGCGCGCTCGCCGAGGCCGTCCGCTACGCCGCCTGGCGCCGGGAGGCGGCCGATCCCGGCCGGGTGCCCGAGTACGACGACATCCAGGAGGCCGCGGCCGGCGCCGACATCGAGCGGCTCCTCGACCGGCTCACCGCCGACGTCCCCAGCGGCCGCTCGGTCCGGGTTCCGGACGACGACGCCGCGGCCCTGCTCGCCCGCTACGGCATCCACACCCGCCCCGTACTGCCCGCCCCCGACCCCGACACGGCCGTCCGCGCCGCCGCCCGCCTCGGCTACCCGGTCGCCCTCAAGACCACCGCGCCCCACCTCCGGCACCGCGCCGACCTGGGCGGAGTCCGGCTGGACATCGCCGGTGAGGCCGAACTCCGCCGTACCTACGCCGAGTTGACCGATTTCCTCGGCTCGCCCGAAGAGCTCCGGCCGGTCGTCCAGTCCATGGTGCCGCGCGGTGTCGACACGGTCATCCGCGCCGCCATCGACCCGGCCGCCGGCGCCGTGCTCTCCTTCGGCCTGGCCGGCGCCCCCTCCCAGCTGCTCGGCGACATCGCCCACCGCCTCATCCCCGCCACCGACCGTGAGGTCGCCGAGCAGATCCGCTCGATCCGCGCCGCCCCGCTGCTCTTCGGCTGGCGCGGCTCCCAGCCGGTGGACACCGCCGCCCTCGCCGAGCTGCTGCTCCGGGTCTCCCGGCTCGTCGACGACCACCCCGAGGTGGTGGGCGTGGAGCTCGAACCGGTCGTCGTCGCCCCGCGCGGCCTGTCCGTCCTGGACGCCGCCGTCCGCCTGGCCCGCCCGCCCGCCACCACCGACCTGGGCCCCCGCCGCCTGCCCGCCTACTGAGCCGCCCGGACCGCACGGACCCCGCACCACAGGGGCTGTGGTGCCCGCCGAGCCCCGTAGGATGGACCCCATGGCTAAGACCGGTACGACGACCCAGGGGCTGCGCGCGGCGATCGAGCGCAGTGGCTATTACCCGACGCTCGTGGCCGAGGCGGTGCAGGCCGCGGTCGGCGGAGAGCCGGTGGTGTCGTACCTCGTCCACCAGGAGACGACCTTCGACGCCAACGAGGTCCGCCGCCATGTCACCGTCCTGGTCCTGACCGGCACCCGCTTCATCGTCAGCCACACCGACGAGCAGGCCGCCGACGCCACCTCCCCGTCGCCGTACGCCACCACCTCCACCGAGTCCGTCAAGCTAGGCCGGATCTCCTCCGTGGTGCTCAGCCGGGTGGTCGCCAACCCCGAGTCGTACACCCCCGGCCAGCTGCCCCGCGAGGTCGTGCTGACCATCGGCTGGGGCGCGGTGGCCCGGCTGGACCTGGAGCCCGCCGCCTGCGGCGACCCCAACTGCGAGGCGGACCACGGCTACACCGGCTCCTCCACCGCCGACGACCTCTCGCTGCGGGTCAGCGAGGCCGGCGACGGCCCCGACTCGGTGCGCGAGACGCTCGCCTTCGCCCAGGCGCTCTCCGAGGCCACCGCGGCCACCACCACCCCCCGCTGATGGTCGACGTCGCCCCCGCCTGGCCGGAACCCGAACCGCTCGACCCGCTGTGCGCGCCGGTCCCGCAGTACGGC
The DNA here is from genome assembly GCF_042734445.1 of Streptomyces sp. NPDC059649. NCBI lineage: Bacteria > Bacillati > Actinomycetota > Actinomycetes > Kitasatosporales > Streptomycetaceae > Streptomyces > Streptomyces sp. NPDC059649. Next base: position 70,949 of record NZ_JBHWDV010000006.1, on the reverse strand, counting down.
ACCGGCTCGCTCGCCGATCTGCTGCCCACCATCGCCGCCGGCCTCGGCATGACCGAGCTGGCCACCGGCATGGACCTCGCCCCCGCCGACCGGGCCTGCGTCTTCCTGATCGACGGCCTCGGCTGGGACCTGCTCCGCGCGCACCCGGAGGAGGCCCCGTTCCTCAGCTCGCTCCTGGGGACGTCGTTCAACGGTAGCGGCCGTCCGCTCACCGCCGGCTTCCCCTCGACCACCGCGACCTCGCTCGCCTCGGTGGGCACGGGCCTGCCGCCGGGCTCCCACGGACTGCCCGGCTACACCTGCCAGGACCCGGCCACCGGCGAGCTGATGAACCAGCTGCGCTGGTACCCGTGGACCGACCCGTACACCTGGCAGCCGTACCCGACGGTCTTCCAGCTCGCGGAGGCCGCGGGCATCCACACCTGCCAGGTCTCCGCGCCGGACTTCCGGCACACCCCGCTCACCAAGATCGCGCTCAGCGGCGGCGCCTTCCACGGCCGGCTCTCCGGCGAGGAGCGGATGGACCTGGCCGCCGAGCAGCTGGCCGCCGCCGACCGCTCGCTGGTCTACACGTACTACTCCGAGGTCGACGGCAAGGGCCACCGCTACGGCGTCAACTCCGATGCCTGGCGCGGGCAGTTGATGTACGTCGACCGGCTCGCCGAGCGGCTGGCCGAGCAACTGCCGCCGCGCAGCGCGCTCTACATCACCGCCGACCACGGCATGATCGACATCCCGTTCGGCCCGGAGTCCCGGATCGACTTCGACGAGGACTGGGAACTCCGCGCCGGCGTCCGCCTGTTGGGCGGCGAGGGGCGCGCCCGGCACGTCTACGCCCATCCGGGCGCGGCCGCGGATGTGCTCGCCGTGTGGCGCGAGGTGGTCGGCGACCAGATGTGGGTCGCGAGCCGTGAAGAGGCCATCGCCGCCGGGTGGTTCGGGCCGCACGTCGACGACCGGGTGCGTGACCGGATCGGCGATGTGGTCGCGGCCGCCCACGCCGACATGGTCATCATCGCCACCGAACGGGAGCCCCGGGAGTCGGAGATGGTCGGGATGCACGGGTCGATGACCCCCATGGAGCAGCTGGTGCCGCTCCTGGAAGTCCGCACCTGACCACACCCCGCCCGCGGCCCTCCACCCCCTCACCTCCCTTATGCCCTCCGCCTGTTGCCCCCGCGCGGGCCGTACCCTCCCCTGGGCGGGCGACGACTCCGACCCGAAAGGCCATCCCCCGACCCATGTCCGAATTGGTATTTTTCTCCGGAACGATGGATTGCGGGAAGAGCACCCTGGCACTGCAGATCGGGCACAACCGCGCCGCACGGGGCCTGGAAGGGGTCATCTTCACCCGTGACGACCGGGCCGGCGAGGGCCGGCTCTCCTCGCGGCTCGGCCTGGTCACCGACGCCGTCGAGGCCGAAGAGGGCATGGACCTGTACGCCTACCTCGTCGCGCACCTGTCCCGCGGCGGCCGGGCGGACTACGTGATCGTGGACGAGGCCCAGTTCCTCGCCCCCGTCCAGATCGACCAGCTGGCCCGCGTCGTCGACGACCTCGACCTGGACGTCTTCGCGTTCGGCATCACCACCGACTTCCGCACCCGGCTGTTCCCCGGCTCCCAGCGCCTGATCGAACTCGCCGACCGTATCGAGGCGTTGCAGGTCGAGGCGTTGTGCTGGTGCGGCGCCCGGGCCACGCACAACGCCCGCACGGTGGACGGCGCGATGGTCGTCGAGGGCGCCCAGGTCGTCGTCGGCGACGTCCGTCAGAGCGCCGCGGACGTGGGCTACGAGGTCCTCTGCCGCCGCCACCACCTGCGCCGGATGACCAGTGCCGCGGCCCGTGCGAGCGCGCTCTCCCCGGACGTCCTGCCGGTCGCGCCGACGCGGTCCGGCGCGCCGGACTGACCCACGCCCCCGGTTGGCCCCTGTCAGACTCGTCCACCATGAGCAGCGATCTTCCATCCGGCACACTTCTCTCCGGCAAAATCGTCCTGGTCACGGGGGCGAGCAGCGGAATCGGCGCCGCGGCGGCGCGGGTCTTCTGCGACGAGGGGGCGACGGTCGTCCTGGTCGCCCGCCGTGAGGAACGGCTCGCCGAACTGGCCGGCGCCTTACGGGCCCAGGGCGCCGAGGCCGCGTACGTCGTCGCGGACGTGACCGTGGCCGCGGAGGCCGCCCGGGCGGTGGACTTCGCCGTCACGACGTACGGGCGGCTGGACGCGGCGTTCAACAACGCGGGCATCGGCGGCGACCGGACCCCGCTCCACCTGATGTCCGACGACGTGTACGACGCCATCATGGACACCAATGTGCGCGGCGTCTGGAACTGCCTGCGCCACGAGATAGCCGCGATGCTTCCGCAGGGCGCCGGCACCATCGTCAACAACAGCAGCGTGGCCGGGCTGATCGCGATCCGGGCCGCCGCCCCCTACATCGCCTCCAAGCACGCGGTGGTGGGCCTCACCCGGGCCGCGGCGGACGAGTACGCCCGCCAGGGCATCAGGGTGAACGCGGTGGCGCCCGGCACCACCCGCAGCGAGATCACCACCGACTGGTTCGCCCGCAACCCCGGCCTGGAGGAGATGGCCAACTCTCTTACCCCGCAGGGCCGTACCGCGGCTCCCGAGGAGATCGCGGCGGCCGCGGCCTGGCTGCTCAGCGACCGCTGCCCGTTCCTGACCGGGACGGTGCTGCCGGTGGACGGCGGACTGGTCAATCAGTGAGCCACCGCGACCCAGCGCTCTGGCAAGGTGCTCCGCTCAGTCCCGCGCGGAAGACGGTCCGGCCGCCCTGGGTGCCGGTGACGAGGACGGTGAGGCGGCCTGAGGGAGTGCGGGGCAGCAACTGCGCCTCGATCCAGCACGGTTCGTCGAACTCGACGTAGCGTTCGTAAGTGCTGATGACGGTCGCCGGGGTGAAGCGGGCCGGCGCGACGGTGGCGTGGGCGGCCTGATAGGCGGCTTCGAGCAGGGCGAGGCCCGGGACGTGGTCCACGGGATGGTCGAACAGCAGCGTGTTGCCGGTGTCGTTGCGCAGTCGCCAGCGGCGCGGCCGGCCGCCGGGGGAGAGCATCACCTCGGCCGCGTCGGTCCGTCCGACCAGTGCGGGGGCGACCGGGGCGGGGACCGGCCAGGAGCCCCAGCCGATGCCGAGACGCTCGCCGCGCAGCCGTCGGTACACGGCCGGTGAGGACCAGGCGAACTCCGACTCGGCCTGGGCGACGGTGACATCGTCCTGATGGATGCGGACCACCATGCCCAGCGCGCTGGTGCAGCGGCCGCTGCGGCGGGTCTGCGAGACGGCGACCTCGATGCCCAGATCCGTGGGCCCGCTGTCCGAAACGCGGAATTTCGGATTCGCCGTAAAACTCAGGTCATGCAGAATCATGTGGTGGGACAGCGGGACACCGTATTCCGCGTGAGCGATCGTCAGTCCGCTCTGCCGAAAGGTTTGCGCGAGCACTCTGGGGTCCGCCCGCCCGTCGCCGTGGGCGGCCGGCCATCGGCCGGTGAGCGAGAATGCGCCGGGGCCACAACGGTTCCAGCCAGTGATGAATACCCGCTCGGCGTCCCGGAGATGGGTGAATTCGCGCGGAACTGCGCTGCTGCCGACGGCGTTTGCACCGCTCTGAGCATCGAGAACGCGGAGCACCGGGCCCGGGGACCCTCGGTCGTGGGGCAACGGGCGTATGCGGATGGCGGCTTCGGGCATGGGGGTCCCCTGTGTGCGACGCATGAGAAGGAAGTTGCGCGCTGATAAAATACCGGGTCCGCGGTCTTTTTCTGTGCTGCGGTAAAGACTGCGGCAAACACCTGGGTCACGGGAGACGCGAGTTGGCGAAACAGGAACGGGCGATCCGCACACGTAAGGCCTGCCTGGTGGCCGCCGCGGAGATCTTCAACGAATACGGCTACGAAGCCGCCACCATCGCCGCCATCATCGACCGGGCCAAACTCACCCGTGGCGCGCTGTACTTCCACTTCACCTCCAAGGAGGAGCTCGCCCGCGGTGTCCTCGACGAGGCGGTGACCACCGAGGGCCTGGTGCCGCAGGCGCTCAAGCTCCAGGAGTGGGTGGACATCTCACTGCTGCTGGCTCACCGCCTGCCCCGGGAGCCGCTGTTGAGTGCCTCGATCCGGCTGTCCGTCGACTCCAAGGCGCGCAGCCTGTTCGGCACCCGCTGGCCCGACTGGATCGTGCTGGGCCGGGAGCTGCTCATCGAGGCCCGGGGGAGGGGCGAACTGCTGCCGCACGTCGATCCCACCGACACGGCGCGGCTGTTCGTGGGTGCCTGGACCGGAGTGCAGCTCGTCACGGAGGCCGTGCCGCACGCCCCCGACCTCTCCACCGAGATCTCCCGGCTCCTGGAGCTCTTCCTGCCCAACCTCGCCGTTCCCGGGGTGCTGGCGCGCCTGGACACCTCACCGTTCCGCGCCGAGCGGCTCTTCGAGGCCGGGAAGGCGACGGCGGTTTCCTGAGCCGGGGCGGCGACAAAAAGACCGCACGGTACTTTTTTCTCGGTGTCCCGCGCCGCTCAGCGCTGCTGAACGACCGTGAAGACCGCGCCCTCGCTGTCGGCGACGGTGGCCGCCCGCCCATGGGCGGACTCGTGGGCCGGCTCCCGTACATGGCCGCCCAGCTCGGTGACGCGGCGGGCCGCGGCGTCCGTGTCGGGGACCGCGAAGTACGTCATCCAATGGGGGCCGTGCTCTCGGAGCGGTGCGTTGCCCACACCGTGGATGCCGGCCACCGGGCGGCCCTTGAGGAGCAGCGTCAGGTGATCGCCATCCGGGTCGGCTGCCGAGCCGGTGCCGCCGACGGGAACCGGCTCGGCCTCGAAACCGAAGACGTGCTCATAGAACGGGCTGACGGCGCCCGTCTCCTGGGTCACCAGCTCGTTCCACACCGGGGTGCCGGGCTCGCCGGTGACCGCGGTGCCCATCATCGTCCGGCCCTGCCAGATCCCGAAGATCGCCCCCTGTGGGTCGGAGGCGATCGCCATCCGGCCCGCGTCATGGTCCGCGTCCAGCGGGCCGACGCCCACCGTCCCGCCGCAGCAACGGATCTGTTCGGCGGTCACATCCGCGTCGTCGCTGGCCAGATAGGTGGTCCAGGCGACCGGCAGATGGCGGTCGGGTGCCAGCTCACCGACCCCGGCGACCTCCCGGCCGTGGAGGAAGGCCCGCGCGTACGGACCGAAGTGCTGCGGCCCCGGGCGGAACTCCCAGCCGAACAGCGCGCCGTAGAACTCCTGCGTCGCGGAAAGGCTGTGGGCCAGGAGGCTCACCCAGCACGGCGCGCCGGGCATCCGCCGAGTCGCTGCCTCGGTCGTCATCGTCACTCTCCTCGGAGCATCGGGGGCTGACCATGGGGGTAAGGGCGCGGGTCCCGAGCAGATGCTCGCACCCTGTGTCCTGGTGTGCGCCCCGGCCGCGCCGTCCACGGCGCGTTCGCAAAGGAGAATGCCCGTTTTGACGTTTCGAGTCCGTTTCGCAGCCGTAACGGTGGAGCGTAACTCCGTCATACGGAGGGTGCCCACCCGCCTTCTGTACGTAGTCGCCGCTACGCAAGGATGAGTCCCATGAATGTCATCATCACCGCTACCGAACTCGCGAGCGAGCTGGCACAGTCCGCTCCTCCGGTGGTCCTGGACGTCCGCTACCAGCTCGGAGGCCCGCCCGGCCGTCCCGAGTACGAGACCGGCCACGTGCCCGGCGCGGTCTACGTCGACCTCGACGCCGAGCTGGCCGCACCGCCCGGCCCGGCCGGCCGGCACCCGCTCCCCGATCTCGGCGTCTTCGCCAAGGCGATGCAGGCCGCGGGGGTCCGCGCGGACCGCCCGGTGGTCGTCTACGACGGCGGACAGGGCTGGGCGGCCGCCCGCGCCTGGTGGCTGCTGCGCTGGAGCGGCCACCAGGACGTACGGGTGCTGGACGGCGGACTGGCCGCCTGGCGGGCCGCGGGCGGTGAGCTGAGCACCGCCCAACCGACCCCGGAACCGGGCGACTTCACGCCGGTGCCGGGCGCACTGCCGCTGCTGACCGCGGACGAGGCGGCCGCCCTGGCCCGCCGCGGCGTCCTGCTGGACGCCCGGGCCGGCGAGCGCTACCGGGGAGAGGTGGAGCCGCTCGACCGGGTCGCCGGCCACATCCCGGGTGCGGTGTCCGCGCCGACCACCGAGAACGTCGCCGAGGGCAGCACGGTCTTCCGGGCCCCGGCCGAGCTGGCCGAGCGGTTCGCGGCGCTGGGCGCCACCCCGGACGTGGAGGTCGGCGTCTACTGCGGCTCCGGGGTCTCCGCGGCCCACCAGGTGCTGGCGCTGGCGCACGCGGGCATTCCCGCGGCCCTGTACGTCGGTTCCTGGAGCGAATGGTCCGCCGACCCGAACCGGCCGGTCGCCACCGGCCCGCAGCCCGGCTGAGGCCCGCCACGGGCCGCCCCCGGCCCGTACACAGCCGTCCGCCCGGCCCTCGAACAGGACCGGGCGGACGGACGGGGCACCTGCGGGCGGCCGTTACTCCGGTTTCTTCCGCCGGGTGCCGAAGACGATCTCGTCCCAGCTGGGCACCGCGGCCCGGCGGCCCGGACGCACGCCGTCCGCCTCGGCCTGACGGTCCGTCGTCCCGGTCAGCCGGTCGCGGTGGCCGGCCACCGCCCGCGGCATCAGCACATCGGCGTACGCCGAACCCGCCCCCGCGCTCGCCGCCGGGGCCGGCGGCTCCTCGGCCTCGGCCTCGGACGCCTCGTCGGCCTGCGGTGCCTTGGCGCTCTCCGGTACGACCATGTCGCCGCGGAAGCTCGGTACCGCCTCCAGCAGGCTGGTCAGCGAATCCCGCTCCCGCTCCCGCTCGCCGGTGGCCTCCTCGGCGCCCCGGGCGTCGTCCTCGGCGGCGGTCCGCTCACCGCGCTCGGAGTGCCGGTCCAGCGTGCGGTCCAGCGGCCGGTCGCGCGGCAGCCGGGCGATCCGCGGCACGAACGGGAAGCTCGGCTCGGGCGTGTCGTCGGCCTCGCCGATCAGCGCCCGGGCCTCGTCGTCGACGGCCTGGACGAGTCGGCGCGGCGGGTCGTAGGTCCAGCTCGCCGAGTGCGGTTCGGTGGCGACCCGGTAGACCAGCAGCACCTCCCAGGTGCCGTCGTCCCGGCGCCAGGAGTCCCACTGCACGCTGTCCTTGTCGGCGCCGCGCAGCAGCAGCCGCTCCGCGACCGCCTCGCCGAGCTGCGGGCCGGTGTTCTCGCCGGGCCGGCGCACCGGTGTCTTGCGGGCCCGCTCGGCCATGAAGGCGCGCTCGGCCAGCACCGGGCCCTCGAAGCGGCGTACCCGGTCGACGGGGATGCCGGCCAGCTGTGCGACTTCTTCGGCGGAGGCACCGGCTCTTATCCGGGCCTGGATGTCCCGCGGCCGCAGGTGGCTCTCGACCTCGATCTCGATCTGGCCCAGCCGCGCACGGTCGTTGCGGACGGCGGCGCGCAGCCGCTCGTCGATCGGAAGCGTGTACTCGGTGCTGTCCGCAGCTTTGAGCACCAGCCGTGTGCCGTCGTTGGAGACGGCCACGACACGCAGTTCGGGCATGGGGACCTCCCGGGTGGTGCCTGCCGACGTCACGTGCGTCGCTGCTTCCGCTAGTCGAGTGTGGCCTGCCCGGGTGCAGCCTGCCACAACATTGCCGAGTTGCCCGGCGTGTCGAGGCTTGGCCCTCAAACGCCGTTATGACACGGTTACCAGTTCGCAACGCTCAGTGACCATGCCGCTTGCCCTGTCGCCGATCACCCGTGCCGAGCGGCGGCTCCCCGGGGTGAGTGCCGCCATCTGGCCCCCACCCATGGGTTCCGGGCAGCCGGACGGGAACCGGGGCCAGGGTTCGTCACAGTACTCCATTCGGGCCACCGAGGTGGACCGCCGCGCCGCCGAACTTCTGGGGGAACAGTGGCAGTCGGTCACCTTGTCGATCTCTCGACCTGACGCACGGGTGGCGAGTTTCACAGATTCCCCAAAATCGGAACTGTTGACTCCGCCAAATGGTCACTTCTCCGTGCAAGATGGATCGAAGGGGCTACCAAAGGTTGGAGATGGACGAAGAAAACGAAACAGGCACGACGAAGAAGGAGAAGCGGATAGACCTGAGCGTCGCTCAGGTGGCCGGCAGCGCGCTCGCCGCGGCCGTCGCCGCGTATCTCGCCGGTCAACTCGGTGTGTACGGAACCATCATCGGAGCGGGTCTGGTCAGCGTCGTGGCGACCACCGGCGGATCGATATTCCACCACCTGTTCCGGCGCACCGGCGAGCAGATCAAGGAAGCCTCGGTCAGCACCCGGCCGAGACCGCGCCGCTCCTCCTCCCGCACCCGATCCACCACCCGGCAGGCACGGCAGCCCGATCCCACGATGGTGCTGCCCACCTTCGACAAGCAGGGCACGGAGGACCACGTCACCTCCGTCGCCGCACAGACCTCCGGGCCCGACGCGGCCCGTACGCAGGTGATCCCCCGGGCCGAGCTGGCCCGCCGGCGCGATCCCGCGAACGCCCACCCCACCGACCGCACCCGGCTGGTGCCGCGCCTCGACGAGCGCACCATGGCGCCGGTGCCGCCGCCCGCCCGACCGGAGGCCGCCACCACCGCGCTGCCCCCGGCCGTACCGCCCGTCGGCCGGCCCGAGGAGGTCGGCGCCACTACGTACGGCACCCGACTGCGCGGCTGGAAGCGGCCGGCGCTCGCCGCGCTCGCGGTGTTCGCCCTGGCCATGGGAGGGGTCACCGCCACCGAGCTGCTGACCGGGCAGACCCCGAGCGGCCAGCAGGGCACCACGCTCGGCAACCTCACCCACACCGGGAGCGCCGGCCGGCACCAGCCCGTCACCCCGCGGTCGCCCGGCCCGGACCGCACCCCGGGGGACGACGGCCGGCACGGCAGCGGTGGCGGTGCGACCCCGGACCCGGGCAGGTCCGGCGACACCGGCACCGACCGGGGAACCGACCACGGCACGCCGTCGCCGAGCACCGGCCCGTCCGACGACGGCAAGACCTCGCCGGGCCCGGAGAACTCGCCGTCCCCGAGCCCGTCCCCGAGCGGTTCGGCGGACAGCGGCGACACCGGTAGCGGTGACGACACGGCCGGCGGCCACCAGGGGAGTGGGCAGAGTGGGCCGGAGACCGAGGCGGCGCCCGAACCGGGAGCTTCCTGAGGCGGCCGCGGCCGTCCGCGCCGGGTGCCCGGGTCAGTCCCCGAGCACCCGGCGCAGGTACGCGTTGCCGAACCGGCGGTCCGGGTCCAGCCGGTCCCGGACCGCGGTGAACTCACCGAACCGCGGACAGACCTCGGCGAGGTACGCCGCGTCGCGGGTGTGCAGCTTGCCCCAGTGCGGGCGCCCCTCGTGGGCGGTCATGATCCGCTCGGCGGCCGCGAAGTACGCCTCGTGGGGCGTGCCGCGGTACATGTGCACCGCGAGGTAGACGGTGTCCCGGCCGGAGGCGGTGGACAGCGGGAGGTCGTCGGCCGGCGCGGTGCGCACCTCCACCGGGAAGCTGACCTTGAAGTCCGAGCGCTCCACCAGCGCCTTCAGCTCGCCCAGCGCGGCGACCGCGGCCGCCCGCGGCAGTGCGTACTCCATCTCCACGAACCGCACCCGCCGCGGCGAGGTGAACACCTTGTAGGGGATGTCGGTGTACGTACGGGCCGACAGGGCGCGGCTGGAAATCCTGGCGATGCCCGGTATCGCGGCCGGCACCGCGCGCCCGACGGCGCAGGCGACCTGGAAGACACCGTTGGACAGCAGCTCGTCCTCGACCCAGCCGCTGATCCGGCCGGGCGGGTCCGCCGGGCCCTGGCTGCGGTTGTTGCGCTTGGTGTTGCAGTTGCCGGTGTGAGGGAACCAGTAGAACTCGAAGTGCTCGTTCTCGGCGACCAGTTCGTCGAACCGGCCGGTCACCTCGTCGAACGGCATCGGCTCCTCACGGGCGGTCAGCAGGAACTCCGGCTCCACGGCGAAGGTGAGCTCGCTGATCACGCCGAGCGCGCCCAGGCCCAGCCGGGCCGCGGCGAAGACGTCCGGGTTCTGCTGCGCGGAACAGGTCAGCACCGAGCCGTCGGCGGTGACCAGCTCCAGGGCGGTGATCTGGGCGGCCAGCGACGCCGAGTCCCGGCCGGTGCCGTGGGTGCCGGTGCTGACCGCCCCGGAGACGGTCTGCTCCATGATGTCGCCCATGTTGGTCAGCGACAGCCCGTGCGCGGACAGCGTCTCGTTGAGGCGCTTGAGGGGGGTCCCGGCGGCCACCGTGACCGTGCCTGCCGCGCGGTCCACGGCACGGACGCCGGTCAGCCGCTCGGGACGGATCAGCAGCCCGTCGGTGGCGGCCGCCGCGGTGAAGGAGTGGCCCGTACCGGCCGCCTTGACCGTCAGCCCGTCCGCGGCGGCGGCGCGGACGGCGGCGGCCAGCTCCTCGGTGCTCGCCGGGGCCACCGTCCGGGCGGGGCGGGCGGTGACATTGCCCGCCCAGTTGCGCCACGGGGCGGCGGTGGCGCCGCGCCCTCCCGAGCCGTCGACGGCGTTGCTGACTGCCATGGTGACGTCCCCTCCCCGCACGCGGGCCGGCCGGTCGGCCGCCGTTGGTGTGAGCGCATGATGTCAGTCATCACGGCGCCCGCCACAGGGGTTGAGCGGAATCGGACGATCAAGGAATCGGCGGTAATCACCCGGCTCCGGGACAACTCGTACCGCCGGTAACCACGGAGCGGTGCGCGGCTCATGCGACGGGCTGGCCGCCCTGCCGTTCCGCGGCCGCCGTGCCGTCCTCCGGCAGACCCGCCGCGACCGGGACGCCCGGCACGGCCGCCGGCTGCCGGGGGCGGAGCCGGCGGTAACCCGCGAACGCCACCAGCGCGGCCAGCACACCCGACGCCCCCGGCACCAGATAGCCGCGCTCCGCACCGGCCGCGTCCACCACCCAGCCGGCCGCCGACGAACCCAGCGCCACCCCCACGGCCAGACCGGTGCTGGTCCACGTCATGCCCTCGGTCAGCTTCGACCGCGGTACGTGCTCCTCCACCAGCGCCATCGTCGTCACCATCGTCGGGGCGATGGACAGCCCCGCCACGAACAGCGCGACCGCCAGCAGCGGCAGCGAACCCACCATCTGCAGCGGCACCATGCTCACCGCCATCGCGCACACCCCGACCACCCAGCGGCGCGACGGATGGCCCTTCAGGTGCAGCAGCCCGAAGACGGCACCGGCCGCACACGAACCGAGCGCATACACGGCCAGCACCAGACTGGCCGCCGTCTTGTGCCCGGCCTGCTCCGCGAACGCCACCGTCACCACGTCGACCGCCCCGAAGATCGCGCCGGTCGCCACGAACGTCCCCACCAGCACCTGCAGCCCGGGCGAACGCAGCGCCGAGCCGCTGGCCTGCTGCTCCCGCGGATGCGGCGCCGGCTCCGTCGCCCGCTGCGCCGTCAGCCAGAACACCCCGGCCGCCAGGAAGCACCCGGCCAGCAGCGGCCCGGCCTCCGGGAACCACGCGGTGGACAGCCCGATCGACAGGATCGGCCCGACGATGAAGCACATCTCGTCGGCGATCGACTCCCACGAGTACGCGGTGTGCAGCTCCCGCGGGGAACCCCGGTACAGCTCCGCCCAGCGCGCCCGGATCATCGACCCCACGCTCGGCACACACCCCGCACAGGCCGCGAAGACGAACAACGCCCAGTCCGGCCAGCGCTGCTGGGCACTCAGCAGCAGACCCGCGACCGCGGCGAGCGACACCAGCGTCGCCGGGCGCAGCACCCGCCGCTGGCCGTGCCGGTCCACCAGCCGGGAGATCTGCGGGCCGAGCACCGCGGCGGACAGCGCGAGGGTCGCCGACAGCGCGCCCGCCAGGCCGTACCGCCCGGTCAGCTGGGAAACCATCGTGACGACACCGATGCTCATCATCGACAGCGGCATCCGGCCCAGCAGCCCGGCGGCGGAGAAGGACTTGGTGCCGGGCCGGCCGAAGATGGCGCGGTAGGGACTGGGCAACGGGGGCGCTCCGCCGGATGAGGACCGAAGATCGGTAAGGAATGTATGTGGCCGATACAGCTTACGGGCGGCGCGCGGCCCACGCCTCCGGTTTTTCGGTCCCGTACCGCCGCCCCCGCCGCCCCGTCCGCGTGCCGGGACCTGCCCGCCGCACCCACAGGAAGGGTGGCAGGATCGATGCCATGCCGGAACAGCTCGATCCCCGCCCCTACGACGCCCTGCTGCTGCTCTCCTTCGGCGGCCCCGAAGGCCCCGACGACGTCGTCCCGTTCCTGGAGAACGTCACCCGCGGCCGCGGCATCCCCCGCGAGCGCCTCCAGGAGGTGGGGCAGCACTACTTCCTGTTCGGCGGCGTCAGCCCGATCAACGCCCAGAACCGCGAACTGCTCGACGCACTGCGCAAGGACTTCGCCCGGAACGGCCTGGAACTGCCGGTCTATTGGGGCAACCGCAACTGGGCGCCCTACCTGACCGACACCCTGCGCCAGATGGTGGGCGACGGCCGCCGCCGCATCGCCGTCCTGGCGACCAGCGCCTACGCCTCGTACTCGGGCTGCCGCCAGTACCGCGAGAACCTCGCCGACGCGCTCGCCGCCCTCCGGGCCGAGGGACTGCCGGTCCCGCAGGTGGACAAGTTGCGGCACTACTTCAACCACCCCGGCTTCGTCCGGCCGATGGTCGACGGCGTACTGGCGTCCCTCGCCGCGCTGCCCGACGACGTCCGCGACGGTGCCCACCTCGCCTTCACCACCCACTCCATCCCCACCGCCGCGGCCGACACCTCCGGCACCCCGGACGACCACACCGAGGGCGGCGAGGGCGGCGCCTACGTGGCCCAGCACCTCGACGTGGCACGGGTGATCGCCGACGCGGTCCGCGCGGAAACCGGAGTGGACCACCCCTGGCAGCTCGTCTACCAGTCCCGCAGCGGCGCCCCGCACATCCCCTGGCTGGAACCCGACATCTGCGACCACCTGGAGGAGCAGCACGCCGCGGGCGTCCCGGCCGTGGTGATGGCCCCCATCGGCTTCGTCTCGGACCACATGGAGGTCAAGTACGACCTCGACACCGAGGCCACCGCCAAGGCCGCCGAACTGGGGCTGCCGGTCGCCCGGTCCGCGACCGTGGGCGCCGACCCCCGGTTCGCCGCCGCCGTCCGCGAGCTCCTCCTGGAGCGCGCCGTCACCGAACGCGGCCACACCCCCGAGCGCTGCGCCCTGGGCGCCCTGGGTCCCTCCCACGACCTGTGCCCGGTCGGCTGCTGCCCGGCCCGCACCCCGCGCCCGGCCGCGGCCGGCGCCGACTGGCCGGGCCCGGTCACCCAGGCCCCCGCGTAACCCGCACACCGTGGCGGCGCACGCGTGCACCGGGGGCCGCCCCGCCGTGCCGTACGCCGCCCGACCGCTGCCCGACCCCCGCTCGCCCGAGCAAGGAGCACCGTGCCCGACCCGACGCAGACCGACGCGCTGTACGACGACCTCCTGGAGCTGGCCCTGGAGGCCGCCCGCCGTGCCGGGGCGCTGCTGCGCGACGGCCGGCCCGCCGACCTCGGTGTGGCCGCCACGAAGACCAGCCCGATCGACGTCGTCACCGAGATGGACCTCGCCTCCGAGAAGCTGATCACCGGCTTCCTCGGGGAGCACCGGCCCGACGACGGCTTCCTGGGGGAGGAGGGCGCCAGCAGCGAGGGCACCAGCGGCATCCGCTGGGTCATCGACCCCGTCGACGGCACCGTCAACTACCTCTACGACCTGCCCTCCTGGGCGGTGTCCATCGCCGCCGAGAAGGACGGCGAGGTGGTCGTCGGGGTCGTCGCCGCCCCGATGCGCGGCGAGACCTGTCACGCCGTCCTGGGCCGCGGCGCGTACAGCAACGGCGAGCGGATCCGGCACCGGCCCGCGCCGCCGCTCTCCCAGGCGCTGCTCGGCACCGGCTTCGCCTACCTGGCCGACCGCCGCGCCGCCCAGGCGGAGGTGCTGCGCACCCTGCTGCCGCGGGTCCGCGACATCCGGCGGGGCGGATCGGCCGCCATCGACCTGTGCGACGTGGCGTGCGGCCGGCTGGACGCCTACTACGAGCGCGGGCTGAACCCCTGGGACCTGGCGGCCGGCGCGCTGATCGCCCGGGAGGCCGGGGCCCGCACCGGCGGCCGCCCCGGACAGCCGGCCGCCCACGAGCTGACCCTCGCCGCCTCCCCGGAGCTCTTCGCGCAGCTCCAGCCGCTGCTGGACGAGCTCGGCGCCTGGCACGACTGACCCGTGCCCGCGCCCCGCGGGCACGACCGCGCCCCGGCACCCTTCCCCTGGGTGCCGGGGCGCGATCCCCGTACGCCGGCGTGATCAGGCGTTGCTGACCGCTCCGTAACGCACACCGTGCTCGTTCGCCAGCCGCTGGAGGTCCTCGAGCTCGGCCTGTTCGACCTCGACGAGGAATTCATCGCCCGCGCGGCGGGCCCGGTCCAGATCGGCTTCCGTGTTCTCTATGCGCTGCAAAATGCCTGCGGTGAACGCGTCCATGTGCGCCCCCTCGTCGTGGGTCGGTGGCACGGGGGTGTGCCGACGGTGGGTCGATCACGGCGTGGTCCCTGCGGAATGGATCAGTTCTTGGCACGTGGGTCGCCAGACGAAAAACAGGGCGTGATCGCGGGTGTGCAGTCGTCCTCCCCACCCGCAACCTCAGGGAAACCTCAACCCGCCCAGGAATCCGGCCGACCGGGCGCAGCGGCCCCGGGCCCCAGGCCCCGGCACTCCCGCCTTACTGCCGGTTTATGGCTCTTCGGGGCAGGATGGAAGGGCTCCAAGTGATTGTTGTGCCCGCCCGAAAGGGCCCTGAGGAAGGACTAGCGACGTGCGTGTTCTCGTCGTCGAGGACGAGCAGCTGCTCGCCGATGCGGTGGCCACCGGACTACGCCGGGAGGCCATGGCCGTCGACGTGGTCTACGACGGCGCTGCCGCCCTCGAACGGATCGCGGTCAACGACTACGACGTCGTCGTGCTCGACCGTGACCTGCCGGTCGTCCACGGCGACGACGTCTGCCGCAAGATCGTCGAGCTGGGGATGCCCACCCGCGTCCTGATGCTCACCGCCTCCGGCGACGTCAGCGACCGCGTCGAGGGCCTGGAGATCGGCGCGGACGACTACCTCCCCAAGCCGTTCGCGTTCACCGAGCTGACCGCCCGGGTGCGCGCCCTGGGACGCCGTACGACCGTCGCGCTGCCGCCCGTCCTGGAGCGGGCCGGGATCAAGCTCGACCCGAACCGCCGCGAGGTCTTCCGCGACGGCAAGGAGGTCCAGCTCGCCCCGAAGGAGTTCGCGGTGCTGGAGGTGCTGATGCGCAGCGAGGGCACCGTCGTCTCGGCCGAACAGCTCCTGGAGAAGGCCTGGGACGAGAACACCGACCCGTTCACCAACGTCGTGCGGGTCACCGTCATGACGCTGCGCCGCAAGCTCGGCGAGCCCGCGGTGATCGTCACCGTCCCCGGCTCGGGATACCGGATCTGACCGGCGATGCCTTCCCTGCCCTCGTTCTCCAAGCCGGCCGCCCCACCGCCGCCCATCCCGCCCAAACCCGCCTGGGACCCCCGCCCGCCGGTCAACGTCCGGCCCTTCCCGTGGCTCCGGCCGACGATCCGGATACGGCTGACGCTGCTGTACGGCGGGATGTTCCTGATGGCCGGCATCGTGCTGCTGACCATCATCTACATGCTCGCCGCGGACGCCCTGCACGACGGCAGCGCGCTGCCGCTGAAGATCCTGGGCGGCAAGTTCGAGTCCACCAGCGACATCTGCGACCTGCCCACCCAGACCTCCGGACCGCTGCTCCAGCAGGCCGTCGAGCAGTGCCTCCAGCACCAGCGCGCGCTGGCGCTCAACAGCCTGCTGAACCGTTCCCTGCTGGCGTTGCTGGGCCTGACGGTGGTGGCGTTCGCCTTCGGCTACGCGATGGCCGGGCGGGTGCTGTCGCCGCTGGGACGGATCACCCGGACCGCGCAGCGGGTCGCGGGCTCGGACCTGCACCGGCGGATCGAGCTGGGCGGTCCGGACGACGAGCTGAAGGAGCTGGCGGACACCTTCGACGAGATGCTCGACCGGCTGGACCGGGCGTTCGAGTCGCAGCGCCGGTTCGTGGCCAATGCCTCGCACGAGCTGCGGACCCCGCTGGCGATCAACCGGACGCTGCTGGAGGTGCAGCTGGCCGACCCGGACGCCTCGCCGGAGCTCGCGCAGCTGGGCAAGACGCTGCTGGCCACCAACGAGCGCAGCGAGCAGCTCGTGGAGGGCCTGCTGCTGCTGGCCCGCAGCGAGAACAAGGTCGTGGACAAGAAGCCGGTCGACCTGTCCGAGGTCGCCGCCCAGGCCGTGGACCAGCTCCGCGAGGAGGCGCAGGCCAAGGGCGTCGCGCTGCGCGGGGTGCGCCAGCAGGTCTTCGTCCAGGGCAACGGCGTGCTCCTGGAGCGGATCGCCCTGAACCTGGTGCAGAACGCGGTGCGCTACAACGTGCCCGAGGACGGCTGGGTGGAGGTGAGCACGGAGCCGCAGCCGGGGTGCGCGGTGCTGGTGGTCACCAACACCGGGCCGGTGGTCCCCGCCTACGAGGTGGAGAACCTCTTCGAGCCGTTCCGGCGGCTGCGCACCGAGCGCACCGGCAGCGACAAGGGCGTCGGCCTGGGCCTGTCCATCGTCCGCTCGGTGGTCCGCGCGCACGACGGCAGCATCACCGCCGAGCCCCGCGAGGGCGGTGGTCTGGTGATGCGGGTGGTGCTGCCGCTGTGAGGCGCTCGGCAAGGTGGCTGTGCGTCCGCTGGAGCCGTCCGCCACCGCCCTGACCAGCGCAGGGCCTCGGCAGGTACGATCGCCCGTCCTACGGCCGTACACCGCGGAGGTCCGCCGGCGGGGCCGGTTTGACGAATAGGGGGGCGGGGAGCGATCCTTCGCCACGTTCGCTTTGCGCGGAATTGGACCGGTCCACCAGCCGGTCGTCGCGTGTGTGATCGCTCACAGGCGCGAATTTCCAGCCATCTACGCTCCGTGATCAAAAGCCCTGGTGGAATGCCGGGGAAGTCCGGGTTTCCGGGGCCCTGGATCACGGGAAGTACAGGTGATGGGCTGCGCGAGGTGCGACATTCGGACCGTGTACGGTCCTGATCGCCATCCAAACCGATCACCTCTTCAGGGGTGCGGTTGGGTGTCGATTGAGTAACAGACCTTGATGTGAGGCAAAATCTCCGCCTCAGGTCGGGCACAAGTCCGGCCTCTCACGCGTTACGAGCGCTGAGACACCGCAGACACCCAGAGGGGGAGAGCGAAAATGGCTACGGATTACGACACTCCACGCAAGACCGACGACGACCTCAATGAGGACAGCATTGAGGAGCTGAAGTCGCGGCGGAACGACAAGTCCGCCTCGGCCGTCGACGTCGACGAGTTCGAGCAGGCCGAGGGCCTGGAGCTCCCCGGCGCCGACCTGTCCAACGAAGAGCTCGCGGTGCGCGTGCTGCCCAAGCAGCAGGACGAGTTCACCTGCATGAGCTGCTTCCTGGTGCACCACCGCAGCCAGCTCGCTGCGGAGGACAAGAACGGCAACCCGATCTGCCGCGACTGCGCGGCCTGAGTCCGGTCAACGCCGTGGCTGGCGTGAACCCGTTCCGCAAGCGTCACGAGGGCGGCCAAGGTCCGGCGGCCGGCGCACGATCACGCGACGAAACCGCGCCCGTGCCCGCCGACCCGACCGCCCCGGTACGGCGCGGCCGGGTGCGGGCGACGATCGCCGCGATCGCCGACCGGATCATCGAGATCGCCCCGCGGATCCCGGTCCGCGACCTCGCCACGCTGCGCGCCCAGTTCCCCGGACTGACCCCCGAGGAACTCGCCGACAAACTCGTCGCGGGCGCCTGTGCGGGGACCGCCACCGTCGGAGCGGGCGTGGGCGCGGCAGCCATGCTGCCCGTACCGCCCGCCATGCCGGCCGAGCTGGCCGCCGAGATCACCGGCGTGGCCGCGATCGAGATCAAGCTCCTCGCCGAGCTCCACGAGGTCTACGGCCTGCGGCCGCCCGGGAACTTCCGCCAGCGCGGGATGGCCTACCTGACGGCGTGGACGGAGGAGCGGGGCATCGACATCGCGAAACCCGCCTCGGTGAACGCCGCGCTCGGCGGGCAGATGAAGCGCGAACTGCGCCAGCAGATCATGAAGCGCACGCTGCGCAACCTCCCCAGCCTCACCCCGTTCATGGTGGGCGCCGCCGTCGGCGGCTTCATGAACCGCCGTGACACCAGAAAAGTCGCGAAAAAGGTCCGCAAGGACCTGCGGGCCAAGCAGGTGCCCTGGGACGCGCTGCCCGACGCACTCCCCGTATCCCCGCCGCCCGGACCGGCCCCGCTCCCGCCCGCCGACTGAAGCGGGCCGGCGCCCTCACGGCCGGCCCCCGGCCCACCCGTCAGGCGCGTACCGCCGTCAGCGCCGCCACCAGGCGCTCCGGGTCCCGGGTCGACAGATACGCGTACGGCGTCGGGTCGTCCGGGTCCGTGATCTCCACCCGCACCGCCGTCGGCACATAGCTGCGGAGCAGCATGAACGCCCGGGCATCGGCCTTGTGCGTCCGCCAGGCCAGCGCCTCCGCCGCGTCCAGCGCCCGGGCCTCGCCCAGCGCCGACGCCGGGATCTTCGCGTCCCCGGCGATCAGCGCACCGCCCACCACCCGGATCCGCACCGACCCGTACGCGCTCACCGCCACCGCGGACAGCGCCGCCCCGCCGATCAGCCCGCCGAGCATCGGCAGCGTCCCCACGGGGAGCAGCATCAGGGCACAGGCGACGCCGATCAGCCCGGCGATCAGCCACCAGGACCGGGGCGCGGTGAGACGTTCTTCGTACGACTGCATGGCTCCAGCTTGGCACGGCGGCGCGGGCCCCTTGGCCGCGCGGGTAGGGTCTGCACTCGTGAGTGGAACTGACACAACGAGGGCGGGGCGGCCGGGGCTGACGCCGCCGACGGACGCCGTGGCTCCGGTCCGGCACGCCGAGGCGCCGGCGCCCGGAGAGCTCCTCGGCGCGCACTACGACCGCTGCTTCGGCTGCGGCACCGGCCAGCCGCACGGTCTGCACCTGGAGGCCCGGGCCGGCGAGGGAGTGAGCGTCCAGGCCGAGTTCACGGTCAAGGAGGCCCACCAGGGCGCGCCGGGCCTGGCCCACGGCGGAGTGCTGGCCACCGCGCTCGACGAGACGCTCGGCTCGCTGAACTGGCTGCTGCGGGTCATCGCGGTGACCGGCCGGCTGGAGACCGACTTCGTACGCCCGGTGCCGCTCGGCACGGTGCTGCACCTGGACGCGCAGGTCACCGCGGTGCACGGGCGGAAGATCTACTCGACGGCGGTGGGACGCATAGGCGGCCCGGACGGCCCGGTCGCGGTGCGCGCCGACGCCGTCTTCATCGAGGTGAAGGTCGACCACTTCATCGAGAACGGAAGGACCGAGGAGATCCAGGCGGCGATGGCCGACCCGGACCAGGTCAAGCGCGCGCGAGCCTTCGAGGTGAACCCGTGAGCCACCCACGCGACCCCGTAGACGTACTGCTGCGGCGGCTGGACCCGGAGGTGCCCGTCCCGGAGTACGGGCACCCGGGCGACGCCGGCGTCGATCTGGTGACCACCGAGGCGGCCGAGCTGGCGCCGGGGGAGCGCACGGTGCTGCCCACCGGCGTGGCGATCGCGCTGCCCGACGGCTACGCGGCGTTCGTGCACCCGCGGTCCGGGCTCGCCGCGCGCTGCGGACTGGCGCTCGTGAATGCCCCCGGGACGGTGGATGCCGGGTACCGTGGAGAGATCAAGGTGATCGTGGTCAATCTGGACCCGCGGGAGACCGTGCGGTTCGAGAGGTTCGACCGGATCGCCCAACTTGTCGTCCAGCAGGTCGAGAAGGTGCGCTTCCACGAGGTGGCGGAACTTCCCGGCTCGGCGCGGGCCGAGGGGGGATTCGGTTCCACCGGCGGTCATGCGGCGGTGGGCGGCTCCACGGGCGGGAATGAATACGCAGCGGTCGGTGCCGACCGGGAAGGACAGTGACGTGTTCGGACGTCGCAAGAAGAACAAGACTCCTGAGGAGTCGGCGGCGGGGCTCGCCGAGGAGACGGTGACCGGCGCGCCGGCCGAGGAGGAGAGCGACGGGGAGCAGCACCGGGTCAATCTTCCGCCCGCGCCGCGCCCCGACGGGCCGTGGGACTCCTCCGAGGTCACCCACCCCGGCGAGGGCCGGGTCGACCTCGGCGGGCTGTTCGTGCCCGGGGTCGAGGGCATGGAGCTGCGGGTGGAGGTCGCCGGTGACGCGATCGTCGCCGCGACCGTGGTGCTGCAGGACAGCGCCGTACAGCTGCAGGCGTTCGCCGCTCCCCGCAACGAGGGCATCTGGGGCGAGGTCCGCGAGGAGATCGCGGCCGGCATCACCCAGCAGGGCGGGGTCATCGACGAGGTCGAGGGCCCGCTGGGCTGGGAGCTGCGCGCCCAGGTACCGGTACAGCTGCCGGACGGCACGAACGGCGTGCAGGTCGTGCGGTTCGTGGGCGTGGACGGGCCCCGGTGGTTCCTGCGTGGCGTGATCTCCGGCCAGGGCGCGGTGCAGCCGCAGGCCGCGGGCGTGCTGGAGCACATCTTCCGGGACACCGTCGTCGTCCGCGGCGAGGGCCCGATGGCGCCGCGCGACCCGATCGTCCTGAAGCTGCCGGACGACGCCCAGATGGTGCCGGACGGCGTGCAGCAGGAGCCGGTCGAGCAGTCCCGCTTCGGCGGCGGCGTGGAGCGCCTGGAGCGCGGACCGGAGATCACGGAGATCCGCTGACACACGAGCCGGCCGACGGTGCCCACCAGGGCGCCGGACCGGCCGGAACACGACGGTCAAACGGGCCCGCACCCCCTTCGAGGGGGTGCGGGCCCTTCGTGTTTGTGCAGGTCAGGGCAAGGGCCGTATGGGTTCCGTCAACAGGGCGCTAATGGCCGTAAGGGAGGCGTCAACACCGCTCAGGAGCGGTCATGTGGACGGTTTGCTCTAGGGGTCCGAACTTCCCGTCCAACTAGGAGCACACGATGGCCGACGTGGCCTTCGTCGTCGTCACGATCGCGGTCTTCGCGCTGGTGGCCCTCGTCGCCAAGGGGGTGGCGAAGCTGTGACCGTCGAGAACACGGTCGGCCTGATCGTCGCCGTCGCCCTGCTGGGATACCTCGTCCTCGCCCTCGTCTTCCCGGAGAGGTTCTGAGGTGACCACTGCCGCCTCCGCCGCGGGCCCGATGAGCCCCGTCCTCGCCGGCGTGCTCCAGCTGATAGCGCTCCTCGCGGCGCTGGCCCTGGCGTACCGCCCCCTCGGCGACCACCTGGCCGCCGTCTACAGTTCCCCGCGGCACCTCCGCGTCGAGAAGGTCCTCTACCGCTGCATCGGCGCCAACCCGGACGCACAGATGCGCTGGCCCGCCTACCTGCGCGGCGTCCTGGCCTTCTCCGCGGCCGGGGTGCTCCTCCTCTACCTCCTGCAGCGTCTCCAGGGCCATCTGCCGCTGTCCCTCGGGTTCGCGTCGATCAGCCCCGACCAGGCGTTCAACACCGCCGCGTCGTTCGTCTCCAACACCAACTGGCAGTCCTACAGCGGCGAACAGGCCATGGGCCACGTCGTGCAGACCGCCGGCCTCGCGGTGCAGAACTTCGTGTCCGCGGCCACCGGCATGGCCGTCGCGATCGCCCTGGTCCGCGGCTTCGCGCTCCACCGGGCGCGCTCCGCTCAAGCAGGGGGAACCCCCGTCCGCACCGGCGAACTCGGCAACTTCTGGGCCGACCTGGTGCGCGGCACCGTCCGCGTCCTCCTACCGATCGCCGTCATCGGGGCCGTCGTCCTGGTCGCCTGCGGCGCGATCCAGAACTTCTCCGGCATCCACGAGGTCGGGCAGTTCCTGGGCGGGCACCAGCAGGCCAACGGCGGTGCGGTGGCCTCCCAGGAGGTCATCAAGGAACTGGGCACCAACGGAGGCGGCTACTTCAACGCCAACTCCGCCCACCCCTTCGAGAACCCCAACGCCTTCACCAACCTCTTCGAGATCTTCCTGATCCTCGTCATCCCGTTGGCGCTGACCCGCACCTTCGGCAAGCTCGTCGGCAACGTGAAGCAGGGCTACGCGATCCTCGCCACCATGTGCGTCATCTGGCTCGGCTTCACCGCCCTGATGATGTGGACCGAGTTCGCGCACGGCGGCCCGGCCCTGCAGGCCGCGGGCGCCGCCATGGAGGGCAAGGAGACCCGCTTCGGCGTCGGCTCCTCGGCGATCTTCTCGGTGGCCACCACCCTGACCTCCACCGGAGCCGTGGACTCCGTCCACTCCTCCTTCACCGCGTTCGGCGGCGGCATCCAGCTGCTCGGCATGATGCTCGGTGAGATCGCCCCCGGTGGGGTGGGGTCCGGCCTCTACGGCATGCTCGTGATGGCGATCATCGCGGTGTTCATCGCCGGCCTGATGGTGGGCCGCACACCCGAGTACCTCGGCAAGAAGATCGGCACCCGCGAGATCAAGCTCGCCGCCTGCTACATCCTCGTCACCCCGACGCTGGTCCTCGGCCTCACCGCCGCCTCGATGGTGCTGCCCGACGCACTGGGCTCGATGCTCAACACCAAGGCCCTGGGCGCCGGTGCGCACGGCTTCTCCGAGGTCCTGTACGCCTTCACCTCCGGCGCCAACAACAACGGCTCCGCCTTCGCCGGCCTCAACGCCAACACCCCCTGGTACAACACCACGATCGGGCTGGCCATGCTGCTCGGCCGCTTCCTGCCGATGGTGTTCGTCCTCGCGCTGGCCGGCTCGCTCGCCGAACAGCAGCCGGTCCCGGAGACCGCCGGCACCCTGCGCACCGAGAAGCCGCTCTTCGCCGGGCTGCTCGTCGGCACCATCCTGATCATCACCGGTCTGACCTACTTCCCGGCGCTGGCACTCGGCCCGCTGGCGGAGGGCCTGTCATGACCGCCCCCGCCAAACCTGAGGAGCCCGGCTCCATGACCACCAGCCCGACAGCCACCCCGACCCGGGCCCCGCACCAGGACGTCCCCGGCGGGCACAAGCCCGGCGACGGCCGCGTCGGCGGCGGACTCTTCGACCCCCAGCAACTGGTCACGTCCCTGCCCGACGCGCTGCGCAAGCTCGACCCGCGGGTGATGGCCAAGTCCCCCGTGATGTTCGTCGTCGAGGTCGGCTCCGTACTCACCACGGTCTTCGCCTGCCTGTCCCCCGGGGACTGGTTCGGCTGGGCGATCGCCGTCTGGCTCTGGCTGACGGTGATCTTCGCCAACCTGGCCGAGGCGGTCGCCGAGGGCCGCGGCAAGGCGCAGGCCGACACCCTGCGCAAGGCCAAGACCGACACCGTCGCACGTCGGCTGAGCGACGGTGCGGAGGAGCAGGTCCCCGGCACCGAACTGCGCATCGGCGACCTCGTCGTCTGCGAGGCCGGCGACATCATTCCCGGCGACGGCGATGTCGTCGAAGGCGTCGCCTCCGTCGACGAGTCCGCCATCACCGGTGAATCCGCCCCGGTCATCCGCGAGTCGGGCGGCGACCGCTCGGCCGTGACCGGTGGGACCAAGGTGCTCTCCGACCGCATCGTCATCAAGATCACCACCAAGCCCGGTGAGACCTTCATCGACCGGATGATCAACCTCGTCGAGGGCGCCGCACGGCAGAAGACCCCCAACGAGATCGCGCTGAACATCCTGCTCGCCTCGCTCACTATCGTCTTCCTGCTGGCCGTCGTCACCCTCCAGCCGTTCGCGATCTACGCGGGCGCCGAACAGCCCATGATCGTGCTGCTCGCCCTGCTGGTCTGCCTGATTCCGACGACCATCGGCGCCCTGCTCTCGGCCATCGGCATCGCCGGCATGGACCGGCTCGTCCAGCGGAACGTCCTGGCGATGTCGGGACGGGCCGTGGAAGCGGCCGGCGATGTCTCGACGCTGCTGCTCGACAAGACCGGCACCATCACACTCGGCAACCGCCAGGCCGCCGAGTTCGTGCCCGTACGCGGCACGACGGAGGCCGAGGTCGCGGACGCCGCCCAGCTGTCCTCGCTGGCCGACGAGACCCCCGAGGGCCGCTCGATCGTCGTCCTCGCCAAGGAGGAGTACGGGCTGCGCGAGCGCCACCAGGGCGAACTGGTGGACGCGGAGTGGGTGCCGTTCACCGCCCAGACCCGGATGTCCGGGGTGGACGTCGACGGCCGCAAGGTCCGTAAGGGCGCGACCGGTTCGGTCCTCGCCTGGGTCCAGGAGCGCGGTGGCACGGTCGCCGATGACGCCGACACCGTGAGCAACGCCATCTCGCAGGCCGGCGGCACGCCGCTGCTGGTGGCCGTCGAGGACGACAAGGGCGCTCGCGTGCTGGGCGTCATCCACCTCAAGGACGTCGTCAAGGAGGGCATGCGGGAGCGGTTCGACGAGCTGCGCCGCATGGGCATCAAGACCGTCATGATCACGGGCGACAACCCGCTGACGGCCAAGGCGATCGCCGAGGAGGCGGGCGTCGACGACTTCCTCGCGGAGGCGACTCCCGAGGACAAGATGGCGCTCATCAAGCGGGAGCAGGCCGGCGGCAAGCTCGTCGCGATGACCGGCGACGGGACGAACGACGCCCCGGCCCTCGCGCAGGCGGACGTCGGCGTGGCGATGAACACCGGTACGTCGGCCGCCAAGGAGGCCGGCAACATGGTCGACCTCGACTCCAACCCGACCAAGCTCATCGAGATCGTCGAGATCGGCAAGCAACTCCTGATCACCCGCGGCGCGTTGACGACGTTCTCCATCGCCAACGACGTCGCCAAGTACTTCGCCATCATCCCGGCGATGTTCGCGGTGGCCTACCCGGGCCTGGACACCCTCAACATCATGCGGCTCTCCAGCCCCAACTCCGCCATCCTGTCGGCGATCATCTTCAACGCCCTGATCATCATCGCGCTGGTGCCGCTCGCCCTGAAGGGCGTGCAGTACCGCCCGGTCAGCGCCGACCGGATGCTGCGGCGCAACCTCGGCATCTACGGCCTGGGCGGACTGATCGCACCGTTCATCGGCATCAAACTCATCGACGTGCTCATCTCCCTCATCCCCGGGCTGCACTGATGCGGAAAGCGTGGTAACCGCCATGAACAACTCGGTACGCAACACCGCCCGGTTGCTCGGCGCCGGCCTGCGCGCCCTGCTCGTCCTGACCGTGGTGTGCGGCGTCCTCTACCCGCTACTGGTCACCGGCGTGGCCCAGGCGGCCTTCCCCCACCAGGCCAACGGGTCCGAGGTCCGCTCCCACGGCAAGGTCGTCGGCTCCTCGCTCCTCGGCCAGCGCTACGACAAGGGCACCGACAAACAGGGCAACCCCATCCCCGACCTGCGGTTCTTCCAGCCGCGCCCGTCCGCGGGCCTGGGCAGCAACCGGACCAACGGCGTCAACACCCAGTACGACCTCAAGGTCTCCGGCGCCTCCAACCTGGGCGCCGGCAACACCGACCTCACCAAGGCGGTCGGAGAACGCAAGAAGTGGGTCGCCGAGACCTACGGCGTCCCCGCATCGAAGGTCCCCGCGGACGCCGTCACCTCCTCCGGCTCCGGCCTCGACCCGGACATCTCCCCGGCGTACGCCCAACTCCAGGCCGACCGCATCGCCAAGGAGAACCACCTCCCGGCAACCACGGTGCGCCGCCTGGTCACCCGTCACACCGAGAGCCGCGCCCTGGGCTTCCTCGGCGAACCGCGGGTGAACGTACTGGAGTTGAACGTGGCGCTGCGGGATCTGCTGCGGGCACAGGGCGACAAGGGCTGAACCGGAAAGGAGCCCCAACGACGGGCGACGGGCGGCTCCCGAGGGATTCCTCCTCGGGAGCCGCCTTCTGCTCTTCAGATATCTGAACTCACGGTGTGAGGACGGCAGTTGTGACGGTCGGTGGGCCAACCGGCCGCCCCTGAGTCACCTTCCTGCGTCATGCCTTGACGAGGCGTCGGCTGGGCTCTACTTTTCCCAGCCATGACAGACGTTCATGTCAGCGCCTGTTGTTCATGTACGAGAACAGTCTGAGAGCGGAAAGAAGGCGACACGAGACCAGCCCTTCTTCCCTCCCCGTGGAGTATCTCGGCAGGAAGGCACCCACCCCCCATGCGCAGAACGTTCACCCTCGTCGCCGGCACGCTGACCGGCGCCCTGACGGCCGGCCTCCTCATAGGCGCCCCGTCCACCGCGGCCCCGGCGGCCACCAAACCGTCCGCGTCCGCCCCGGCCACCTTCACCCACCCCGGCGTCCTCGTCGGCACCCGCCAGCTCGACCACGTCCGCAGCAAGGTCAACTCCGGCGCCCAGCCCTGGAAGAGCGCCTTCGACGCGATGATGGCGAGCCCGTACGCCTCGCTCTCCCGCACGCCCAAACCCCGCGGCACCGTCGAATGCGGCCCGTACTCCAAGCCCAACCACGGCTGCACCGACGAACGCGAGGACGCCCTCGCCGCCTACACCCTCTCGCTGGCCTGGTACCTCACCCGCGACAGCAGATACGCCGACAAGGCCATCCAGATCATGGACGCCTGGTCCGCCACCCTCAAGGAACACACCAACAGCAACGCCCCACTACAGACCGGCTGGGCCGGCTCCTCCTGGCCGCGCGCCGCCGAAATCATCCGCTACACGTACAACGGCTGGCCCAAGAACCGCATCGACCGCTTCGCCGGCATGCTGCGCACCGTCTACCTCCCCGAGGTCATCAACGGCTCGCACAGCAACGGGAACTGGGAACTGACCATGATGGAGGCCGCCGTCGGCATCTCCGTCTTCCTGGACGACAAGGCCTCCTACGACAAGGCCCTCGCCACCTACCGCGCCCGCGTCCCCGCGTACATCTACCTCACGTCCGACGGCGCTCTGCCCAGGACCACACCGGGGAGCGGCCTGAACACCCGCGACAAGATCATCAAGTACTGGCAGGGCCAGTCCACCTTCGTCGACGGCCTGACCCAGGAAACCTGCCGCGACTTCACCCACACCGGATACGGCCTGTCGGCCATCTCCCACATCGCCGAGACCACCCGCCTCCAGGGCCAGGACCTCTACCCCGAGGTCGCCGAACGCCTGCGCCACGCCCTCGGCTTCCAGGCCACCTACGAACTCGGCACCGCCCCGCCGTCCTGGCTGTGCGGCGGCACCCTCAAGCGCGGCCTGGGCCCCGTCACCGAGGTCGGCTACAACGCCCTGCACAACCGGATGCACTTCGACATGCCGCGCACGCAGAAACTCACCGAGCAGCAGCGCCCGGCGGGCTCCAACAACCTCTTCGTGGCCTGGGAGACCCTGACCCACGCCGAGAACCCCAACTGACCGCCTGGCGGCTCCCCGCCGGCCCTTCCCGCGGCCGCATCCGACAGTTATCCACAGGCGTTGCCCGCCGAACCACGCCCTACGCATACTGACGCCACCGGCAGGCACCACCGAGGGTGCCCGACCGGCGCGGCGCACCGATGCCGCAACGGGAGGGGGGACGACCATGCACAACGGGGGAAGCGGATCCCGGCCGGACGCGGTCGGCGGGGCGGGGAAGCGGAAGTCCGACGCGTCCGCAGGGGACGGTGTCGGGGGAGCCGACCGGGCAAGCGGTGTCCCCACGGCGATGGTCATCGTCGAGGATCTGCACCGCAGTTACGGCAGCGAGGGCAGTGACGCCGGCGCCGTGCACGCGCTCCGCGGGGTCTCCTGTCGCATCCCGCGCGGCGAACTGGTGGCCCTGCGCGGCCGTTCCGGATCCGGCAAGACGACACTCCTCAACCTCATCGGCGGCCTGGACACCCCCGACGCGGGACGCATCACCGTCGACGGCACCCCGCTCGCCGCCCTCGGTGAGACCGAACTGCTGGAAATGCGCCGCGACCGCATCGGCTTCGTCTTCCAGTCGTTCGGGCTGATACCGATCCTGAGCGCCGCCGAGAACGTCGGAGTGCCCCTGCGCCTCCGCAAGGTCCCGCCACGCGAGCGCGAGGAACGCGTCGCGCTGCTGCTGTCACTGGTCGGCCTCGCCGACCACGCCCGGCAGCGCCCGGGCGAACTCTCCGGCGGCCAGCAACAACGGGTCGCGATAGCCCGCGCGTTGGCCAATCGCCCCGCCCTTCTCATAGCCGACGAACCCACCGGCCAACTCGACGCCGAAACCGGCCTGGAGGTGATGGAACTGCTGCGCGCCGTCGTCCGTAGCGAGGGCGTCACGGCCCTGGTCGCCACCCACGACAACACCCTCCTGGACCTTGCCGACCGCGTCCTGACGCTGAACGACGGGTTGATCACTGAGGAGGGCGCACAAACCCGAGCGGCGGCGGGCTTGGCGTAGCGGCCACGGGCTTGGCTTAGGACGGCGTGGGGGTGGCGGGGCGCGGGGGGCGGCGGGGTCGGCCGGTCAGTGGGGGCGGGGGTGGAGGAGGCGGGGTGGGGGAGGGGGAGGGCCCCCCGGGGGGAGGGGGGAAGGTAGCCGGGGGGAGGGCCCCAGGGGAGGAGGAAGCGCTCTTCATGGCGATGGCCCTCCCCCCTCCCCGACGCGCGCCTGGCCGCCCCCTCCCGAGTCGGTTCGGGGTGGGGCGGCCATTCCGTACGGTTTCAGGGCGCCATGGTGAACTGCTGCAGCAGCAGGGGCGTACCCGGGCCGGCGCCCGCACCCAAGCCCCTGATGGTCCGTCAGGTCAGGGCGATCGTGAACAGTACGAAGGCGAGCACGATGATGGCTACGCGGACGTAGTGGAAGCGGTCCCATCGGCCGACCTGTTGCTTCCAGTCGGCGGGCAGGCCCTCCTTCGACCAGGCCGCGACACGTGAGTTGATCGGTACGAGCAGCAGGATCGACATCACCACGCTCAGTACCAGCAGCACCGTGCCCGCGGCGATGAATGAGGCGCCCGCGTCGCCCCATGTCAGCGCGGACCACGTCGCGCCGAGGACGACCGAGCCGATGTACCAGAACGGCATGACCCGGCCGAGGACGCGTGCCCCGTCGCTGCGGGCGTCGAGTCCGCCGTCGTTCGGGAGCCGGTCGAGGATCGGATTGACGAACACCGCCACCGCGAATTCCACGCCCACCATTAGTCCGACCACGACGACCGTGATGACGGCCAGTGCGTTGTGCATGTCCCCTCCCAGGGCTTGAACAGGGCTTGAACAAGGGCTTGAAGCGCCGGCGGCCGAGCGATTGGCGGCCTGGAGGCCCAATTATCTAGCGGCGCTAGATTCTGGTTCGATGCTAGACCGGTCGTTGCTCTGTTGTCTAGCGGTGCTAGCATCGAGGCATGTCGGTACGTGAACGCAAGGAACGCGAGCGGGCCAACCGCCACAGGCTGATCGTCTCCACGGCCCGCGAGCTGGCCGAGACGCAGGGATGGGACGCCGTTACCACGCGCCGCCTCGCCGAGCAGATCGAGTACAGCCAGCCCGTGCTCTACAGCCACTTCCGGGGCAAGAAGGAGATCGTCGGGGCGGTCGCGCTGGAGGGGTTCGCCGAGCTGACGACCGCGCTGCGCGCCGCGGTGCCGGAAGGGCCCCCCGGGCGGGAGGCGGTCGCGGCGCTGGCCAGCGCCTACACCGACTTCGCCGCGCGCAATCCCGCCCTGTACGACGCGATGTTCAGCCTCGACAACGGCCTCTTGTTCGCCGACGAGGACACGCCCGCGCCGCTGCGGGAGGCGTTCCAGGCCCTGCTGGACCCGCTCGTCGAGCATGCGCATCCCGACGAACCAGGCCTGTTCGTCGAGACGTTCTGGGCCGCGCTGCACGGGCTGGTCACCCTCACCCGCGCCGGACGCCTGCCCGCCGACCGGGTCCCCGACCGCCTCACTCTCCTGGTCGACCGCTTCGTCCCGAAGTGAACGGGAGCGCAACAGAAACGGTCTCCAGCAAGCGCGAGTTCACGCCGGCCGCTGGCGCTGCGTCAGGCCTCACTGTCCTCACAACTCTCGCGGCCCTCACGACACCTCACGGCCTGCACGCCCCCTCAGCCCTCACCCGTCTCCCCCCCCGCACACCGCTAGCAGCGCGCCCCACCCCCGTACGCCGCTACCAGACGTCGCCGTCGCGCCAGTCGCAGGTGAGGTCGGAGTCGAGGTCCAGGGCGGCGGCGGGGGTCGGCAGGACGTAGAGGCAGTCGTCCTCGTCGGCGGTGCGCCGGACGCCGGACGGGGTGAGGGTCCAGGAGCGGCCGCGCCACTGCTGCCAGCCCCGGGCGGCGTAGAAGGTGGCGGCCTCGTCGGAGGCGCCGAGCGCGCCGAGGTCGTAGGCGGCGCGGATGACTCGTTCCAGCGCGGCCATCATGGCCGCCCCGTGGCCACGGCCGCGCCGGTCCGCGCGTACGCCGACCCCCTCGACGTAACCGCAGCGCAGCGACCGGCCGCCGTGCAGCAGTCGGCGCTGGATCACGGAGGCGTGGCCGATGAGTTCGTCGTCCTCGTAGGCCAGGGCGTGCAGACCGCCGAGGGCGTGGTCCCAGTCCTCCTCGGTCATGTCGTCGAAGACGTCGTGGAGGAGGGCGCGCGCCGCCCCGAGGGTGGCCGCGTCCAGGTCGGCGGTGTGCGCGATCCGTACCGCGGGCGTGCGGCCCGTCGTCAGACCTTCCTCGGGGGCGGGGGAGTGGCCGGTGAGGGAGGTGGGGTCGGTTACGGGCCCGGGCAAGGGCTCGGGCGCGGTGTCCGTCATGAGGGGCATCGTCGCATTCAGCCGTGTCGTGCGGCGAGGTGTTTTGGTCGCGCGTGAACGGAGGGGCAGGGGCGGCCGGCCTCGGCCGGTCGCCGTTCCCGCTGATCCGGAGGCCGCGGGCCCCGAGCAGCGCCCGCCCGCGGCAGCGACGAAGCCCCGTATCAGAGTCGCGTCAAGACCGGGCGCGAAGGCGTCGACTGAGGCTTTTGTTCGCTTGTGGGGTCGGTAGGGTCGCAGCAGGCCAGCCCGGTGGGGGCGGCCTTCACGTAAGACAATGGGGCCATGGCACGCGGCAAGCTACGGATATATCTCGGGGCGGCGCCCGGCGTCGGCAAGACCTACGCGATGCTGTCCGAGGCACACCGGCGCGTGGAGCGGGGCACGGACGTCGTGGTGGCGTTCGTCGAGCACCACGGGCGGCCCCGTACGGAGGTCATGCTGCACGGCCTGGAGCAGATCCAGCGCCGCGAGCTGACGTACCGTGGCTCGGTTTTCACCGAAATGGACGTGGACGCGGCACGGGAACGCAAGCCCGCGGTGGCCCTGGTCGACGAGTTGGCCCACACCAACGTGCCCGGTTCGCGCAACCCCAAGCGCTGGCAGGACATCGAGGAGCTGCTGGAAGCCGGCATCGATGTCATCTCGACGGTGAACATCCAGCACCTGGAGTCGCTCGGTGACGTCGTCGAGTCCATAACGGGCGTCCGGCAGCGCGAGACCGTGCCGGACGAGGTGGTGCGGCGGGCCGACCAGATCGAGCTTGTCGACATGTCGCCGCAGGCCATCCGGCGCCGGATGGCGCACGGGAACATCTATCAGTCCGACAAGGTGGACGCCGCCCTGTCGAACTACTTCCGGCCGGGCAACCTCACGGCGCTGCGCGAGCTGGCGCTCCTCTGGGTCGCCGACCGCGTCGACGAGTACCTCCAGGAGTACCGCGCGGAGCACTCGATCCGGTCGACCTGGCAGGCCCGCGAGCGGATCGTCGTCGGCCTCACCGGAGGCCCCGAGGGCCGTACGCTCATCCGCCGTGCCGCCCGGATGGCGGCCAAGGGCTCGGGCAGCGAGGTGCTCGCCGTCTACATAGCCCGCAGTGACGGGCTGACCTCCGCCTCACCCAAGGAACTCGCCGTCCAGCGGACCCTGGTGGAGGACCTCGGCGGGACGTTCCACCACGTCATCGGGGACGACATACCGAGTGCGCTGCTGGAGTTCGCGCGCGGGGTGAACGCCACGCAGATCGTGCTGGGGTCCAGTCGCCGCAAGACCTGGCAGTACGTCTTCGGGCCGGGGGTCGGGGCGACCGTCGCCCGCGACTCGGGCCCGGACCTCGACGTGCACATCGTCACCCACGAGGAGGTCGCCAAGGGCCGCGGACTGCCGGTGTCGCGCGGTGCGCGGCTGGGGCGGGCCCGGATCATCGCCGGCTGGCTGGTCGGCGTGGGCGGCCCGGCGCTGCTCTCGTTGCTGCTGTCGAGCCTCGCCAACGGCCCTGGACTGGCCAACGACGTCCTGCTGTTCCTCTTCCTGACCGTCGTGGCGGCGCTGCTCGGCGGGCAGCTGCCGGCGCTGGCGTCGGCCGCGGTCGGCTCGTTGCTGCTGAATTTCTACTTCACGCCGCCGACCCACACCCTCACCATCAGCGACCCGGAGAACATCGTCGCCATCGCGATCTTCTTCGCGGTCGCGGTGTCGGTCGCCTCGGTGGTGGACCTCGCCGCCCGCCGCACCCACCAGGCGGCACGGCTGCGCGCCGAGTCGGAGATCCTGTCGTTCCTCGCCGGCAGCGTGCTGCGCGGTGAGACGGCGCTGAACGCCCTGCTGGAGCGGGTGCGGGAGACCTTCGGCATGGACACCGTGGCGCTGCTGGAGCGGCGCAGCGACGTCGACCCGTGGACCTGCGCCGGCCGGGCCGGCGGCTCCGACAGGAGCGAGCCGCTGCGGCGGCCGGAGGACGCGGACGTCGACATGCCGGTGGGCGACCACATGGCGCTGGCGCTGACCGGGCGGGTGCTGCCCGCCGAGGACCGCCGGGTGCTGGCCGCCTTCGCCGCCCAGGCCGCCGTCGTACTGGACCGGCAGCGGCTGGTCGGCGAGGCCGAACGGGCCCGGGAGCTGGCCGAGGGCAACCGCATCCGGACGGCGCTGCTGGCCGCGGTCAGCCATGACCTGCGGACGCCGCTGGCGAGCATCAAGGCCTCCGTCACCTCCCTGCGGTCGGACGACGTGGCCTGGTCGCCCGAGGACGAGGCGGAGCTGCTGGCCGGCATCGAGGCCGGCGCGGACCGGCTGGACCACCTGGTCGGCAACCTCCTGGACATGTCCCGGCTGCAGACCGGCACGGTCACCCCGCTGATCCGCGAGATCGATCTCGACGAGGTCGTGCCGATGGCGCTGGGCGGCGTACCGGAAGGCAGCGTCACCCTGGACATTCCGGAGGAGCTGCCGATGGTCGCGGTCGATCCGGGGCTGCTGGAACGTTCGGTCGCCAATCTCGTCGAGAACGCCGTGAAGTACAGCCCGGACGGGGAGGCGGTGCTGGTCGCGGCCAGTGCGCTCGGCGACCGGGTGGAGCTGCGGATCGCCGACCGCGGCCCGGGCGTGCCCGACAGCGCCAAGGACCGGATCTTCGAGCCGTTCCAGCGCTACGGCGACGTCCCGCGCGGCGCCGGCGTGGGGCTGGGGCTCGCCGTGGCCCGGGGCTTCGCGGAGGCGATGGGCGGCACGCTGGCCGCCGAGGACACCCCGGGAGGCGGTATGACGATGGTCCTCACGCTCCGGGCCGCGGGCGGCCGTCCGCCGGTCCGGCCCGACCTCCCGGCCCAGGTCACGACATGAGCCGGACCCCGCCGCCCTCCACCCCACGTCCCGCGGGCCGCCCCGCCGGGAAACGCACCGACCCCGCCCCACCGGGACACGACACCACACCACGAGGAGATCGCCAGTGAACCGGGTGCTTGTGGTCGATGACGAGCCGCAGATCGTCCGCGCCCTCGTGATCAACCTGAAGGCGCGCAAGTACGAGGTCGACGCCGCCCCCGACGGGGCCACCGCCCTCAAGCTCGCCGCCGCCCGCCACCCCGACGTCATCGTCCTGGACCTCGGCCTGCCCGACATGGACGGCGTCGAAGTGATCAAGGGGCTGCGGGGCTGGACCCGGGTGCCGATCCTGGTGCTCTCCGCCCGGCAGACCTCCGACGAGAAGGTGGAGGCGCTGGACGCGGGCGCGGACGACTACGTCACCAAGCCGTTCGGCATGGACGAGCTGCTGGCCCGGCTGCGGGCGGCGGTGCGCCGGGCCGAGCCGACCGGGCCGGCCGACACCGCCGTCGTCGTGGAGACCGAGGGCTTCACCGTCGACCTCGCCGCGAAGAAGGTCAACCGCGACGGCCGGGACATCCGGCTGACCCCCACCGAATGGCACCTCCTGGAGGTCCTGGTCCGCAACGCCGGCCGGCTGGTCAGCCAGAAGCAGCTGCTCCAGGAGGTCTGGGGCCCGTCCTACGGCACCGAGACGAACTACCTCCGGGTCTACATGGCCCAGCTCCGCCGCAAGCTGGAGAGCGACCCCTCGCACCCGAAACACTTCATCACCGAGCCGGGGATGGGGTACCGCTTCGAGCAGTGAGGGTGGGGGCGGGGGCCGGGGCCGGGTGGTGACGGCGGGGCGGGGCCGCCCTGTGGACACCGTGATCCGCGGACCCGGGCACCGGTACGCTGGCTTCATGAGTGCTGGGACCCGATCCGAGAAGCCGGCCGGTCGCTTCCGCCGGATGCTCGACAGGCTGTCCTCCTCCGAGGAGGAGCTGCAGTCCGCCGAGTTGCAGCAGGACGCGGAGGACGCGGGCTGCACCCGCATCTGCGACTGCGACGACCGCCAGATAGTGAAGGTCACCGGCACCCTGCGGCATGTCACGCTGCGGCCCCGCGCCGGTGTGCCCGCGCTGGAGGCGGAGCTGTTCGACGGCTCCGCCGCGCTCGACGTGGTGTGGCTGGGCCGCCGCTCCATCGTCGGGATAGAGCCGGGCCGTAAGCTCATCGCCTCGGGCCGGATCTCGCTGAGTCATGGACGCCGGGTGCTCTTCAATCCGAAGTACGAACTCCGACCGCTCGGACAGGAGTAGCCGGTGACGTCTTACGACCGACCGACCACCGACCCCCACGCCGCTGCCGACCCGCACGCCGCTGCCGGTGCCACCCCCGGCGCCGGTCCCGCCCCCGCCGCGCCGCCGGACGACAGCGGTGCCGGCCGGGAGGTGACCGAGGCGGCGCTGTTCGAGGCGTTCGGCGGTGTGCGGGGCCTGGTGGAGACGGTTCTCCCCGGCCTGCTGTTCGTCGCGATCTTCACGGTCAACAAGGACCTGCACATCTCCGCGATCGCCGCGCTGGCCGTCTCGCTGGTGCTGGCGGCCGTCCGCCTGGTCCGCAAGGACACCGTCAAGCACGCCTTCGGCGGTGTCTTCGGTGTCGCCTTCGGCGTGGTCTTCGCGATGATGACCGGCAATGCCAAGGACTTCTACCTGCCCGGCATGCTCTACACCCTCGGCCTGGCCGTGGCCTACATGGTCACGACGCTCGCCGGGGTGCCGCTGATCGGTCTGATCCTGGGCCCGGTCTTCAAGGAGAACCTCTCCTGGCGCACCCGTAACCCCGGCCGGAAGAAGGCGTACGCCAAGGCCAGCTGGGCCTGGGGGCTGATCCTGCTCGGCAAGTGCGCGATCCTCTTCCCGCTGTACTGGTGGGCGGACACCACCCAGCTCGGCTGGGTGCTGATCGCGCTGAAGATCCCGCCGTTCCTGCTCGCGGTCTATCTGACCTGGGTCTTCCTGGTGAAGGCGCCACCGCCGATCGACGTGTTCGCCGAGATGGAAGCCGCGGAAGAGGCGGAGAAGGCGGAGAAGGAACGCAAGGCGGCACTGGCGAAGGACGGCGGCGGGGCAACGGCGGGCCGCCACCGCCGCGACTCCTAGCGCCCACCGCAGCGACTCGTAGCGCCCAACGCCGCGAGTCGCAGCCGCACACATGACTGACGAGGGCGCCCCCGGAGATCCCCGGGGGCGCCCTCGTCATATGTGCGTTCGTGCCGTGCGCCGGGCCTACGACCGCGGCGACCCGTCAGCCCGCCGCGTCCTCGCGCCGGACCGACAGCAGGTCCTCCAGCTGCTCCTCGCGGGACTGCGCCGCGACGAACAGCAGCTCGTCGCCCGCCTCCAGCACGTCCTCCTTGTTGGGCGTGAGCACCCGCGTGCCGCGGATGATCGTGACCAGGGAGGTGTCCTCGGGCCATGCCACATCGCCGACCCGGGTGCCGGCCAGTGCCGCCTCCGGGGGCAGCGTCAGCTCGACGAGGTTGGCGTCGCCGTGGCTGAAGCGCAGCAGCCGGACCAGGTCGCCGACGCTGACCGCCTCCTCGACCAGGGCGGACATCAGACGCGGCGTGGAGACCGCGACATCGACGCCCCAGGACTCGTTGAACAGCCACTCGTTCTTCGGGTTGTTCACCCGGGCGACCACCCGCGGCACGCCGTACTCGGTCTTGGCGAGCAGCGAGACGACGAGGTTGACCTTGTCGTCGCCGGTCGCCGCGATGACGACGTTGCAGCGCTGCAGCGCCGCCTCGTCGAGCGAGGTGATCTCACAGGCGTCGGCCAGCAGCCACTCCGCGAGCGGCACCCGCTCGACCGAGATGGCGGTCGGCGCCTTGTCGATGAGCAGGATCTCGTGCCCGTTCTCCAGGAGCTCGCCCGCGATGGACCGACCCACCGCGCCCGCGCCCGCAATTGCGACCCTCATGCGTGCGCCTCCTCGGGACCCGTGGCGAATGCCGCCTCGACCTTCTCGACCTCGTCGGAGCGCATCATGACGTGCACCAGGTCGCCTTCCTGCAGCACCGTCTGGGAAGTCGGCAGCATCGCCTCGCCCAGCCGGGTGAGGAAGGCGACGCGTACGCCGGTCTCCTCCTGCAGCTTGCTGATCTTGTGGCCGACCCAGGCCGGGGCGGTGTGCACCTCGGCGAGCTGGACAGCGCCGCTGGGGTCCCGCCACAGCGGCTCGGCGCCCGACGGCAGCAGCCGGCGCAGCATCTGGTCGGCAGTCCAGCGGACGGTGGCGACGGTGGGGATGCCCAGCCGCTGGTAGACCTCGGCGCGGCGCGGGTCGTAGATCCGGGCCGCGACGTTCTCGACACCGAACATCTCGCGGGCCACCCGGGCGGCGATGATGTTGGAGTTGTCACCGCTGGAGACGGCCGCGAAGGCACCCGCCTCCTCGATGCCGGCCTCGCGCAGGGTGTCCTGGTCGAAGCCGACGCCGGTCACCCGGCGGCCGCCGAAGGACGAGCCCAGGCGGCGGAAGGCGGTGGGGTCCTGATCGACCACCGCGATGGTGTGACCCTGGCTCTCCAGGGTCTGTGCGAGCGCGGATCCGACCCGCCCGCACCCCATGATGACGATGTGCATGCTGATTACCCCGTGCCCTGTACTAGCGCGCTGACCTGCACAAACACCCTGCTCACTACTTCCTTCTCCCAGTACCGGCGACACGAAGCCACAGCTCGCGATACGGACCGGGTGCGGCAACGGGCGCGCTGGTCGCACCGGTGGTCCGGTACAACCGTAGCCGCAAGAGCGGCTCCTGGAGGGGGCGCGGTCGGCAGCAGTCGGAGGCGGATCGGCGAGGCGGTGCGACGGTCTTCCGCGCCGGGCTGCGCCGCCCGCCGCCCGTGAGGCACGCTACGAGATGTGCCCAACCTGCCTCTCCAGCCCCAACAGGGCTCTCCTGCCCCGCACATGGTGGTCTGCGGCGATGATGCGCTCGCCCACCGGCTCGCCGCCGAGCTCCGGGACGTCTACGGCGAACGGGTGACGCTGGTGACCCCCTCCGCCCGCGAGCCGCACCGTCCCGGTATCCCGCCGCCGGCCAGCCCGCTGGGCCGGGCCGGTGCGCTGCTCGGCCGGGTGTCGGCGGCCATGACCCGGACCGCGCTGCCCCCGGAGCCACCCGGAGAGGGCACCGAGCCGCCGCCCGAGCCGCTGCGGATCCTGGAGGCGGCGCAGCCGGACGACGTGGCGCTCACCGAGGCGGACATCGCCGGGGCGGAGGCGCTGGCCCTGGTCTACGACGACGATGAGCTCAACATCCATGCCGCGCTGCGGGCCCGCCGGCTCAATCCCCGTCTGCGGCTGGTCATCCGCCTCTACAACCGCAAGCTCGGCCAGCACCTGGAGGAGCTGCTCGACCAGGCCGCCGCGGTCGCCGCCCTGGGTGCAGGCGGGGACGGGTCCGCCGGGGCCGTGGACGGCGCGGCCGGGGTCGATGCCTCGACGACCGTACTGTCCGACGCGGACACCGTGGCCCCCGCGCTGGTCGCCACCGCGGTCGCCGGAACCAGCAAGGTCATCGAGGCGGACGGGCTGCTGCTGCGGGCCGTGGAACGCACACCGGTGCGGCCCGGCCGGGCCGGGGACCCGGAGCTGTGCACGCTGGCGGTGCTCCCCGCCTCCGCCACCGACTTGGGCGCGGCCGGCACCTCCGGTGCCGCTACCGTCCCCCGTTCACCCGTTGCCGCCAACTCCCTTGCGGCTCCGGCGAGTTCGGGCGTGTTGGCGGACGAGGGGGCGGTGCTGCTGCCGGACGACGAGGTGGCCGTGGCCGCCACCGGCCGGGCCCGCATCGTCCTGGAGACCGTCTCCTACACCGACCCCTACCCGGGTACGGACGCGGGGCGGCCGGTGCGCCGTCGCGGCCTGCGTGGCCGGGGTGCCCCGCTGGCCTCGCTGTTCTCCCGGCGGCTGCGCTGGTCGCTGGCCGGCCTGGTCGGCGCGGTGCTGGCCCTGGCCGTCGCCTCCTGGCTCACCACCGGCGAGGCCCCGCTGCACGCCACCTACCTCACCTTGCTGGACCTCTTCGCGATCAACGACCCGGCGATCGGTGCGTCGCTGCCCCGCAAGATCCTCCAACTGCTCTCCGGGCTGACCGGTCTGTTGCTGCTGCCGGTGCTGGTCGCCGCGGCGTTCGAGGGGCTGGGCACGTTCCGCAGCGCCTCGGCACTGCGCCGCCCGCCGCGCGGACTGTCGGGCCACGTGGTGCTGCTGGGCCTCGGCAAGGTCGGCACCCGGGTGCTGGCCCGGCTGCACGAGATGGGCATCCCCGTGGTGTGCATCGAGGCGGACCCGGAGGCGCGGGGACTCGCACTGGCCCGGCGGCTGCGGGTGCCGACGGTCCTGGGCGACGTCACTCACGAAGGGGTCCTGGAGGCCGCGATGATCGGGCGGGCGTCCGGTCTGCTCGCGCTGACCAGCGAGGACACCACGAACCTGGAGGCCGCCCTCTACGCCCGTTCGGTCACCCCGCAGCTGCGGGTGACCCTCCGGCTGTTCGACGACCGCTTCGCCACCGCCGTCTACCGCACCCTGCGCGCCGCGCACCCCCGGGCGCTGACCCGCAGCCGCAGCGTCTCCTTCCTGGCCGCCCCCGCCTTCGCCGGCGCGATGATGGGGCGGCAGATCCTGGGGGCGATCCCGGTCGAGCGCCGGGTGCTGCTGGTCGCCCGGGTCGAGGTCCGCGGCCACGCCGCGCTGGAGGGCCGTACGGTCGGCGAGGTCCGGCGGCCCGGCCGGCTGCGGGTGCTGGCGGTCGACACCTCGGCGCCCGACGAACCGGACCCGGACGCCCCGGCAGCCGCCGCCGCGCCGCCGGCCGCCGAGCGCGCGCCGGCCCATCTGGCCCACGAGCTGGGCGACGGCTACGTCCTGCGGCCCCAGGACCGGGTGCTGCTGGTCGCCACCCGCCAGGGCCTGGGCGCCCTGCACTCCCGCCGCTCCCGGCCGTCCGGCCCCGGACCGGCGGCGACGGCACGCACCGGGGGAGGGGCGAGCGGCCCGGCGTGACGAAGGCGGGACGAAGACGGACGAAGACGGGACGAAGGCGGGCAGGACCGAGGGGCGGGGCGAGCGTTCCGACGCCCGCCCCGCCCCACGTGACGAATGCCACGAAAGTCCGGTCGCGCCCCGCTCCCGGCGCGCGTGCTGTGCGTGCGACGTGCGGATCCTGTGCAGGCACGGGCCTCGGGACCGCTCCCGACCTGGGCGGGTGTGGCCCGCGCCACGGCGGGTTGCTCCCCCGTGCGGGTGGCGGGTGGGCAGGGGGCTTGACCAAGCCTTAGCATCCTCTGCGTGTCCAAACTGACCGACGTGCCCAAACGGATCTTGATCGGGCGCGCACTGCGCAGCGACCGGCTCGGGGAGACCCTGCTCCCCAAGCGCATCGCACT
This sequence comes from Streptomyces sp. NPDC059649, assembly GCF_042734445.1. Classification (NCBI taxonomy): domain Bacteria; kingdom Bacillati; phylum Actinomycetota; class Actinomycetes; order Kitasatosporales; family Streptomycetaceae; genus Streptomyces; species Streptomyces sp. NPDC059649. The sequence continues at coordinate 30,954 of NZ_JBHWDV010000006.1, read as the reverse complement.
CCCCGTCTTCGCCTCCGACCCGCTCTCCTCCGTTGCCTACGCGCCGGGCGAGGTGCTGCTCGTCCTGTCCGTCGCGGGAGTGTCGGCCTACAGCTTCAGCCCCTGGATCGCGGTCGCGGTCGTGGTGCTGATGTTCACCGTCGTCGCGTCGTACCGGCAGAACGTGCACGCCTACCCGAGCGGCGGTGGTGACTACGAGGTCGCCACCACCAACCTCGGCGCCAAGGCGGGACTCACCGTCGCCAGCGCCCTGCTCGTCGACTACGTCCTGACCGTCGCGGTGTCCATCTCGTCCGGGATCGAGAACCTGGGTTCCGCGATCCCGTTCGTCGTCGAGCACAAAACGCTCTGCGCGATCGCCGTCATCTTCCTGCTGACGCTGATGAACCTGCGCGGGGTCAAGGAGTCCGGCAAGCTCTTCGCGATCCCGACGTACGTCTTCGTGGCCGGCGTCTTCATCATGATCATCTGGGGCGTCATCCGCTCCGTGGTCATGGGCGACACGATGAAGGCCCCCACCGCCGACTACACCATCCACGCCGAACAGGGCGGTCTGGCCGGCTTCGCGCTGATCTTCCTGCTGCTGCGCGCCTTCTCCTCCGGTTGTGCCGCGCTCACCGGTGTCGAGGCGATCTCCAACGGCGTCCCGGCCTTCCGCAAGCCCAAGTCGAAGAACGCCGCCACGACGCTGGCCCTCATGGGCGGCCTGGCCGTCACCATGTTCTGCGGCATCATCGCGCTGGCCATGACGACGAAGGTCAGGATGGCCGAGAACCCGGCCACCGACCTGCTCAACAACGGCCGGCCGCTGGGCTCCGGCTACACCCAGAACCCGGTGATCTCCCAGGTCGCCGAGGCGGTCTTCGGCAAGGGCAGCTTCCTCTTCGTCGTCCTGGCCGCCGCCACCGCGCTGGTCCTGTTCCTGGCCGCCAACACCGCCTACAACGGCTTCCCGCTGCTCGGCTCGATCCTGGCCCAGGACCGCTACCTGCCGCGCCAGCTGCACACCCGCGGGGACCGGCTCGCCTTCTCCAACGGCATCGTGCTGCTGGCCGGCGCCGCCGCGGTCCTCGTCTACCTCTACGGCGCGGACTCCACCCGCCTGATCCAGCTCTACATCGTCGGCGTCTTCGTCTCCTTCACGCTTAGCCAGACCGGCATGGTCCGCCACTGGAACCGCCACCTGCTGACCGAGAAGGACCCGGCCAAGCGCAACCGGATGCACCGCTCCCGCGCGATCAACGCCTTCGGTGCCTTCTTCACCGGGCTCGTCCTCGTCGTCGTCCTCCTGACGAAGTTCACCCACGGCGCCTGGGTGGCCCTGCTCGGCATGGTCATCTTCTTCGCCACCATGACCGCGATCCGCCGCCACTACGACCGGGTCGCCGACGAGATCGCCGCCGAGGACACCCTCGACGACGACGTGGCCCGCCCCTCCCGCGTGCACTCCCTCGTCCTGGTCTCCAAGGTCCACAAGCCCACCCTGCGGGCCCTGAACTACGCCAAGCTGATGCGCACCGACACCCTCGAAGCGGTCAGCGTGGACGTCGACCAGGCCGACACCAAGGCGCTGCGGGAGGAGTGGGAGCGCCGCGGCATCGAGGTGCCGCTGAAGGTCCTGGCCTCGCCCTACCGCGAGATCACCCGCCCGATCATCGACTACGTGAAGTCCCTCCGCCGGGAGAGCCCGCGCGACGCCGTCTCCGTCTACATCCCCGAGTACGTCGTCGGCCACTGGTACGAGCACCTCCTGCACAACCAGAGCGCCCTCCGCCTCAAGGGCCGCCTCCTGTTCACCCCCGGCGTCATGGTCACCTCCGTGCCCTGGCAGCTGGACTCCTCCGAGGCCGCCAAGCTGCGCGCCCGCAAGCGCGCCGAGTGGAACGCCCCGGGCGCGGTACGCCGCGGCCCGGTCGCCCAGCCGAAGAAGGAGCGGGCGGCCACGAAGAAGTGAACGGGGTGTGCGACGGGTAGCGGCCGGAGCTGGCCGCGGGCCGTGCACGACCGGCAGGGCAGGGGACCGGGCGCGGACCGGGCACGGCACACCGGGACGTAGACTTGACGGCTGGCCTCCTTCCGGAGGCCGGCCGTCGTCGTCACGTCGTACCCCACCTCAGGAGCCCACCCGCCATGCCGGAAGAACCCAAGAACCCACTGGCCGGCGAGGAGCAGTCTCTGACCAGCGGGGACAAGCCGCTGGCCGACGAGGAGCAGTCCCTGGCCGGTACGGAGCAGCCGCTGCCGGGCGCCGCGAAGTCCCTGGTCGCCGAGGAGAAGTCCCTGATCGCCGAGGAGAAGTCTCTGGTCGGCGAGGAGTACGAGGTCGAAATCGGCCCGGTCGCCCACGGCGGCCACTGCATCGCCCGTACGGAAGCCGGCCAGGTCCTCTTCGTGCGTCACACCCTCCCCGGCGAGCGCGTGATCGCCCGGGTCACCGAGGGCGAGGAAGGCGCACGCTTCCTCCGCGCCGACGCCGTACGGATCCTCCAGCCTTCCAAGGACCGCGTCGAGGCCCCCTGCCCCTTCTCCGGCCCGGGCCGCTGCGGCGGCTGCGACTGGCAGCACGCCAAGCCCGGCGCCCAGCGCCGCCTCAAGGGCGAGGTGGTGGCCGAGCAGCTGATGCGGCTGGCCGGGCTGACTCCCGAGGCGGCCGGCTGGGACGGCACCGTCGAGCCCGCCCCCGGCGACAAGGTCGGCCCCGGCGAGGTCCCCGCCTGGCGCACCCGCGTCCAGTACGCCGTCGACGCCGAGGGCCGCGCCGGCCTGCGCAAGCACCGCTCACACGACGTCGAGCCCATCACCCACTGCCTGATCGCCGCCCCCGGCGTTTCCGAACTCGGCGTCGAGCAGCGCGACTGGCCCCAGATCGCCACCGTCGAGGCGATCGCCGCCACCGGCTCCCACGACCGCCAGGTCATCCTCACCCCCCGCCCCGGCGGCCGCCTCCCGATCGTCGAACTCGACAAGCCGGTCTCCGTGATGCGCGTCGGCGAGAAGGACAAGGGCGTCCACCGCGTCCACGGCCGCCCCTTCGTCCGCGAACGCGCCGCCGGCCGCACCTGGCGGGTCGGCAACGGCGGCTTCTGGCAGGTCCACCCGAAGGCCGCCGACCTCCTCGTCGACGCCGTCATGCAGGGCCTGATGCCGAAGAAGGGCGACATGGCCCTCGACCTCTACTGCGGCGTCGGCCTGTTCGCCGGAGCCCTCGCCGAACGCGTCGGCGACAAGGGCGCGGTCCTCGGCATCGAGTCCGGCAAGCGCGCCGTAGAGGACGCCCGCCACAACCTCGCCGACCTCGACCGCGTCCGCATCGAACACGGCAAGGTCGAATCGATCCTCCCCCGCACCGGCATCACCGACGTCGACCTCGTGGTCCTCGACCCACCCCGAGCCGGCGCCGGCAAATCCACCGTCCACCACCTCGCCTCCCTCACCCCCCGCCGCCTCGCCTACGTAGCCTGCGACCCGGCGGCCCTCGCCCGCGACCTGAAGTACTTCGCGGAGGTGGGGTATGCGCCGCGGCGGATGCGGGCGTTCGATCTGTTTCCTATGACGCATCATGTGGAGTGCGTGGTGGTGCTGGAGCGGGCCGACAAGGGGCGCTGACCTGCCTGTGGTGTGCGTGATGGGCGTCGGGTGCTTTACGGGCGATACCTGGACGCACGAGCGAGGCAAGTTTGACGCATGTCAGAAGCCTTCCTGATGCGTCGCCGGGTGCGGTGAAGAAGCCGCCGCTGTTGCCGGATTGCTCCAGCGGCAGGGGTGGCTTTCGTGCGGTCAGTGAGAGCGCTGGCTCGGAGCTGCGAGGCGGTCGCGGAGTCTACCGAGACGGATGGTGTGGGGGCCGTACTGCGTGCTCCGTCGCGTCTGTCTCGCGATGGCCCCGCATCGAGCTGGGCTGGTGTGTGGCGGCGGACGACGGCCCGGCCCCGCCGATAGGTGATTACGCTGCGGGTAAGCAATTCAGGAGCGCCTCGTGGATGCCGTCTTGGATCTCCCAGCGGATCACTGGCTCGGCCGTCAGGATGCTGTGTCGCCTCGCAGACGACCAAGGATGGCGGCGGGCGAATCGTGGAATCGTGGTCTTTGCCAAGGCGACGGATGAGCGCGCGGAACACCTCGACCAACGGCAGCTCAGGAAGGTACTGCAGCCTTAGTCATTGCCCGCTGGCACGTCCTGCGAAACGACCGCCTGGAACCCGGCATGACGAGGCTTGCAGCATCACCCACGGCTAGTAGTCCTGGAGGGTATGGGATATGCGCTCTCACAACGCATGGATCTGCCGTTCTGACCGTGCCCGACTGCTACATCAGTCGTCGTTCATCCACTTCAGTGCGATGGCCTGCTGCCAGGCGTCGATCATCTCTTCAAAGACCTTGTCCACCTCGGTGAGATATGCCCGGTGGTCTGCGGTCTGTGCCTGGGCGGCGCCGTCGGCGGCTGTCTTCTCCCGCATCATCTGCAACACCGGTAGGGTCTTTGCATCCGGGTGCCCCAGCTCCCGAACCTTGCGCCCGGTGTCCGCACCCACCATGTAGGCGGACAGCCGTGCCTTGTCGCTGACCGCCATGTCATCGTCCGGGCGCAGGGTCGTATCGCCTAGCTCCAACTCGACCAGTGCCCGGCCGCTCCACAGGGCCAGGAGCTGTCCGGGTGAGAGAATGTGCCTGCCGTCGATGACCAGGAGCCCGCGGTACTCCACAGTGGTCGTGCCGTCCTCGTTACGCCGGATGTTGCTTTGGTCGCCCTCGACGGATATCGCGGAAACCGGCACATCGGCGGGCAGTCGGACCGTACGCAACCGAGACATGCCCGCACGCTACACCGTCCGAGATGGCGGCATCGACCGGCGAATCTCTTGTGGCTCCGGGGCGCCGACCGAACCGTCTCGCAGCTGCCGAGGAAAGTCCCGTCCTCTTCGATTTGTCCCGCAGCGTCGCTTGCGAAGCCGTCCCGTAGTTCTTGCAGCGACCGGGGGCTAGTCTTCGTTGGGCGGCCACGCAGCCAGGGGCACGGTATGGAACCGATCCGCCTCAGTCACTCGCCCACGGGTCACCGCTGTGGGGCGGCCACCAACGGCAATCTCCGACCGGGGATCCACACCGCCGAGGCCGGCGGCCGCACGACATGCTGTGCGAGGACTGTCGCATCGATGCGCTGCGTGTCCAGCTCACGTTCGATGATCAGCACATCGGCAAGTGCGTCGAGCGCGGCGGAGGGGCGTGACTCGGCGAGTACCTGTAGCGCGTCGGTGACCGCCTGGTCGCGGTCGAGGACGAAGCCAGCAGCCGCGTAACCGTCGACGATCCGCTGATCGCCGCTGGCACCGTGTTCCAGCACGCAGCGGCGGAGCTCCGGGTGGTTGAACCCGTGTGCCGTCAGCCAGTTGGCCTGGGCGTGGCCAGCACTCAGCCACACAAGCGTGTAGTGCTGCGCGTCGCCCTTTCCGTCCACCCAGCAACCACCTCCCTCCGGCATGGACCGGTCACTAGCGAGGGAAAGTCGCTTCACCTCAAGCCCAAGGACCCAGGCGATCAGGGCGTGCGCGGCTTCGTGGATCGCAGCCGATCGCCACCACACGTCGTCGGGCAGCTTTGCCATGCACCACACGTGTGCTGGTTCGGTGAGCTGCGGTGCGTCCAGAAGCGCCGGGCGGGTGGCGAGGTAGGGGGCGTGAACCTGGATGTGTGAGGCGTCGGCAAGCTCTCTTGTCAGCAGATGTCGGGTCCCCGCAGAAGCCTCGCTCGTCATACCCGCGATTCTCTCAGCTCTGCTGGGCGGCAGGACATCTGTGGTTGGGGCCAGGTCAGGCCGTTGGCAGGCCAGAGCCCGAAGCGTCCCTGGCGCCAGTCCGTCCGCCGGATCGAGGACTACTCGCCGCCCGCCGTCCTCACCAACCTCACCGTCTGCGCTCTGCTCATCGGAGACGGCGCGGTCTTTCTCCTGCCGACCTCCGACTTCCAACGTGGCCCGGTCGCGCAGCCAAGGCGGGCATGTTCATCGGTGAAACCATCTGCTGGCCCTGGTCGTGTCGCTTGGCTCGGCGATCACACCCCCTGGCCGTCGTGGGCTTCGCCCTCGCGGTGGCCGGCTCGCTCGTACTGGCTCGCTTTGGCGAGGCACCAGCGAAGGGACGAAGGTCCGGTGTGATGACGGTACTTGAGGCGGCGTCGTGGAGCGGCCTTGCCGCGGCAACAGGCAAGCCGCCACGGTCAGAGACCCTGTATCCGAGATACACGGCAGCGATTGGCTACCAGGCCGCTCAATAAGTGAGCGCGAGTCACCCTCGCCTCCTCGTCATCACATGCGACTCATAGGGCACTTGGGGAACCGTTCGCCCAGCTGGAATAGTCTGATCTTCTGGCAAGGGTTTTACGGGGGGAATGTTCCCATGGGTGTTGTGCTGCCGGGTTGGGCTGATGAGCTGCTCGATCTGATCGGTGTGTCGTGGCCGAATGTGGACGAGGACGACTATCGCGAAATGGCCAATGCCATGCGGGAGTTCGCCGACGACATCGACGAAGGCGCGAACGAGGCCCACACCGCGATCCAGAGTCTGGTCGGGTCGGCGGGCGGTTCCCTGGCCGTTGAGGCGCTCAACGCCCATTGGGGGAAGATCAACGGCCAGCATCTCAAGGGACTGGCCGACTGCGGTCGCATGGCAGGCACCGCGATGGACGGGGTCGCGTTACTCATCGAGGGCGCCAAGATCGCCGCACTCGTCCAGCTCGGCATCCTCGCCGCCGAGGTCATCGCCGCGCAGGCGGCGGCCCCATTCACCCTGGGACTTTCCGAGGTCGGCGCGCTGGGCGCGACCCAGGCGACCCGAATGATCGTGAAGCGGCTGTTCAAGGAGGTCTGCCAGCAGGTCACCGAACAGGTAATCAGCATCGCGCTCACGCCCGTGGAGGAGGCGCTGGGCGCAATGGTCGGGGACCTCGTCGTGCAGCTCGGTGCCAACGCCCTCGGTGTGCAGGACGGTGTCGACCTCGGTCACGCCGCCAAGGCCGGAAAGGACAGCTTCAGCCAGGGCGTTGCGGACGCCAAGGGCGCCGCCAAGTCCGCCGCCGACAACCCCATGGAACTCCTCAGTGCCGGCGGCCGCCGGAGCGGCGGCGGTGGCTTCGGCGGATCCGGTGGCGGTAGCCATGGCGGAGGCGGCAGCAGCTCGGCGGGCGGTGGCGGATTCAGCTTCGACAAGGACGAACACGACCGCGTCGTCACCAGCCTGGAGAGCGCCGGCGGAACCTTCCGCAACAAGGCCGGGGGCAAGATCGGCCGAGCCAAGAGCCACCACAACCGCACCCGCGGCAAGGACTTCATCGCGGATGCCGCCAACACGATGCTCGACAAGGTCGTTGAAGGCATCGAGGAGGGCGTCAAGAAGACTGCCAAGCATCTCGACGACAACATGACCCGCGGCATCAAGCAGATGGCCAAGAACCATCACGAGAATGACAAGGGCTTGGCTGACCACTTCAAGGGCCTTGGGAAGGACGGCAAGGGCGATCCCAAGGCTCCCAACGCTGGCGGCTCAGGCCCAGGTGGCCGTGGCGTCGGCAAGTCGCCGAACTCGAAGGGCGCCCATTCCACGGCGCTCTCGAAGAGCGAGGCCGCCAAGCAGGCTGATGCCGACCACCCGCACGACAAGACCCGCAAGGACGAAAGCAAGTGCACGGACGGCACGGACCCGGTCGACCTGGCCACCGGCAAAGTGTTCCTCTCCCAGACCGACATCACCCTGCCCGGTGCCCTGCCTCTGCTCTTCACCCGTAAGTACGAGTCGTCGACCCGCATCGGACGACACCTCGGGCCGTCCTGGTCCTCCACCATCGACCAACGCCTGGAAATCGACGCCGAAGAGGTCGTCTTCGTCACGGAGACTGGGATGCTGCTGCGATACGCCATCCCACAGGCCGACGAGCGGGTCCTGCCAAAGAACGGTCCACGCTGGCCCCTGAGGCGTACCGACCAGAATGACTGGGCCATCGACGACCCGGAGACGGGCCAGACCCGTTACTTCAGCGAGGCCCTGCACACCGCTGGTGTCGCCCTGCCCGATGAGATCACGGACCGCAACGGCCACCGGATCACGTTCGACTACGCCGACGAGACCGGCATCCCATACGCCATCCGGCACAGCGCCGGCTACGAGCTCAAGGTCACCTGCGACGAGCACGGCCTCCTCACCGCCCTGCACCTGGTCGGCGCTGCCGACGATGGCTCGGACCAGCTGATCCGCTCCTTCGGTCACGATGAGGACGGCAACCTCACCACCGTCACCAACGCCACTGGCGCTGTGACGCGGTTCGAGTACGACACCGAGCACCGCATGACGGCCTGGGTCGACTCCAACGACTCCCGCTACGAGTACACCTACGACGACCGTCACCGCTGCATCACTCAGGCTGGCGCCGAAGGGCACATCTCCAACCGCTTCTCCTACGGTGAGATTGACCCCGAGACTGGGCACCGACTCACCACACATATCAACGGCGAAGGCTTCGCAACGCGGTACCTCATCAACGAGCGCCTCCAGGTCATCGCGGTCACCGACCCGCTCGGCAACACCACGCGCACCACGTACGACATACACGACCGTCCTATTCAGACCACTGATCCGCTGGGCGCCACCACCCAACTGACCTATGACGAGTTCGGGAACCTCGTCTCCATCGTCCGCCCGGACGGCTCCACCAGCACCGCCACCTACACCGGCCTCGGCCTGCCGTCTCAGATCACCGGCCCAGACGGACGGACCGTCCACCAGGAATACGACGCCAAGGGCAACCGGATCGCTGTCACCAACCCCGCCGGCCAAACCACCCGCTTCACCCACGACGAACGCGGCCACCTCGCCTCGGTAGTCGACTCGCTGGGCAACATCACCCGCATCGAGTGCGACGCGGCCGGTCTCCCCTTCACCGTCACCGACCCGCTGGGCGCCGTCACGACCTTCCATCGGGATCGCTTCGGCCGTACCACCTCCGTTACGGACCCGCTCGGCAACACCACCCACTACACCTGGACCGTCGAAGGGCGCCTCGCAGCCCGCCTCAACCCGGACTCCACGCAGGAGTCGTGGACCTACGACGGTGAGGGCAACTGCACCTCCCAGACCGACGTGCTGGGCCAGGTCACCACGTTTGAATACGGCCACTTCGACCAGCTAAAGGTGCTCACTGACCCGGATGGCGCCCGCCACGAGTTCATTCACGACACCGAACTCAAGCTCATGAAGGTCATCAACCCACAGGGCCTGACCTGGCGGTATGAGTACGACGAGGCTGGGCGCCTGATCTCTGAGACGGACTTCGACAACCGCACCCACAGCTATTCGCACGACGCGGCTGGGCGCCTTGCCTCCCGTACCACCCCGCTGGGGCACACCATCCGCTTCCAGCGCGATGCCCTCGGCCGGACCCTCACCAAGGATGTCGACGGCGCACTCACCACCTACACTTACGACGCCGCCGGGCATCTGGCCCAGATCACCGCCCCGGATAGCCAGATCACCTACGCACGTGATGAGTTCGGGCAGGTCGTCGCCGAGACGGTGAACGGCCGCACCACCATCTTTGGCTACGACGCCCTGGGCCGCCGGATATCCCGCACCACCCCCACTGGCGCTGTGAGCCGATGGACCTACGACGCGGCGGGCCGTCGCACCGGACTCGACGCCTCCGGTCATGCTCTGACGTTCACGCGCAACGCAGTCGGCCAAGAGCTGTCCCGCGCCCTCGGCGACCTCACCTTCACCAACCACTACGACACCCTCGGCCGCCTCACCGACCAGCGCGTCGCCTCAGCCGCCGAAACCATCCAGCACCGCGCCTACACGTACCGCGCCGACGGCCACCTCACCAGTATCGACGACCACCTCAACGGTGCCCGCAGCTTCGAACTCGACACCGCCGGCCGGATCACCACCGTCTCTGCCCACAACTGGACCGAGACCTACGCCTACGACACAGCCGGCAACCAGACGTCCGCCACCTGGCCCGACGTCGCGGGCCACGCCTCAGCACGCGGCGAGCGGACGTACGTCGGCACCCGCATCCAGGCCGCCGGCGCCATCCGCTACACCCACGACGCCGCGGGCCGCACCACCGTCCGCCGAAAGACCCGCCTGTCCCGCCGCCCCGACGTCTGGCACTACACGTACGACGCAGAGGACCGCCTCACGTCCTGCACCACCCCCGACGGCACAGTCTGGACGTACACCTACGATCCCCTGGGCCGTCGCACCGCGAAGTACAAGTGGGCACCGGACCGCCAAACCGTCGCCGAACACACTCTGTTCACCTGGGACGGCACCCAGCTGGCCGAGGAGACCGACTCCGCCAGCGGCGTCAGCCTCACCTGGGACTACGAGGGCTACCGCCCCCTGACCCAGTTCGAGCGCAAGCCCCGCACGCAGGACGAGTACGACGCCCGCTTCTACGCCATCGTGACGGACCTGGTGGGCACCCCGACCGAACTAATCGACGAGCGAGGCAACTCGGCATGGCGCGCCACCACCACGCTCTGGGGCACAACCGGCTGGGCCGCGAACGCACGGGCATACACGCCACTGCGTTTCCCAGGCCAGTACTTCGACTCGGAAAGCGGGCTGTACTACAACTTCCACCGCTACTACGACCCTGAGATCGCCCGCTATACCAGCGCTGACCCGCTCGGTCTCGCAGCGGCCCCCAACCCGAATGCCTACGTCGCCAATCCTCATCTCTGGATCGACCCACACGGTCTCGCGCCGGACGAAGGCTGCAAGAAAGCCTCGTCCGAGGTAAACCCTCCCCCACTTAAAATAGTCGCCCCAGGTGAGGGCAGGACCGGCGACCCACCCGTAGTCGTCGGCCCCGGGGAGATCAGGGTGGGCGACGTGCACGGTGATGCCGTTGTCCGGGGTGGATTCCTCGAGGGTAACGTGCACGGCACTTTGGTGATGGCGGAAGGCGGGACCGTCGTCGGCAACAGATTCGGCAACGTGGTCCAGATCGGCCATCACAATTCCATAGGTTCGCCAGGCCCGCATGGCTCAAATTCCCTCTTCAGCTTGGACGGGACGAACATCCACAACGGCATGGTGATCCAGGCCGGATACGTCGAGGGCGATATCACCTCTGGCGGCCGCAAGATCTGGCCGCTTGAATGAGGCGCTGGGTCGAAGCACGATGCGCAAAAGCCCCTGGCCTACCTCTGATTAGATTGTTGCCCTCGGATCGTCGCTCTCGTTGCGAGGCCGACTACAGCTGGAGTGGAAGTGACCAGCGCGCCGTGTACCTGGCGGCCGTGGGCAGTTCGGTATGAACAACAGACTGGGGGTCTCATCTCATTCGCCGATGTGCACCCCCTCGGCATGGTCCGACGCAGAAGCCAGTTGGCCGGCTGAGATGGCAGCGTTGCTGTGGTTGCCTTTGCTGGCTATGGGGATGACGAGGGACGGTCGCCCGGACACCAGACCTCCGCGAAGTACTGCGGGCGATAGCGATACTTGGCCTTGTGGCCCTTGTCCCTGCCGGTGAGGGCCCAGCCTGCGTGCGCGCAGTGCGGTGTCTGCGGGGACGATCGTGACGGAATGCTTGGGGAACCGCCGGCACAGCAGTTGCTTCGCGAGCGTGTGGGCGAAGCCGATGCCAAGCTCACCGGACTGCAGGTTCTTGTACTGTTCTGCGATCTGCCGGCCCTCATCGGTCAGGCCCAGGAAGGAATCGACACCGCCTTGCAGAGCCTGGTCGTACTTGAGCGCACCCAGTGGTCGGCCAGCCCCGCCCTGCGCCCCGCCATGACAGCGCCATTGCCCGGCCGAGCGTGTGCAGGTCCCCCAAAAGGGTCACTTCTATCTGGCGGCTGAGTTCGGTGCGGGGGACCGGGCGAGGCGTTGCTTGCGGCGGAGGACTTCGTCCCCGTTCTCCTTCCTCGTCCTGTCGTCCGCCGCGATGGCCAGTCCCACTTTCCCGACCAGCTCCTCGCTGGAGCGGACGGAGATGTTCGGCGACTCGACGAGATCCAGCAGGACCTTCTTGGCAGCCTTCAATGAGTCCCCCGTGGCTCCTACGGGCGCTTTACGAACGCCGTGAAGGTACGGACGAGGTAGACGGCGCATGCAAGTACGCAGGGGGCGCACACACGGGGGCCGCGGAGTGTGCACCCGCTGTCGTGGTCGTCAGAGCCTCGTCACGTACGTCGTTCGGACGCTCTACGGCTCCGCGACAGACTCAGACGAGGAGCGGCTCCACCCTCGCGTTACCAGCCATGATCCGCCAGGCCGGCATGCGGACCGTCCGGGTCACCGTGTCCGGTTTCGCTCCGGAGCCGCCGGACGGCAGCCCCGTCAGCAGGTCACCGCGCGCGTGACTCAGCCGTAGGTGGCGGGCCGGATCGAGGCCGTTGTCCGGGCCTGTGTCGATGAGCACCGCGGTGTTTCCCGCGTCCGTTGTGAACAGCAGGTCCACCGTGTGCCCGCCGACTACCGCCGAGCGTTCGAGATCGGTGTACCCGCGTTCACCGAGGTACGCCTGGAGCCGGTCCGTGAGCTCTTCGCGGAGCCCGGTCTGTGGCTCTGTCCCCGATGCCGCGTCGTGGGCGACGGAGGATCCCGCGCCCAGCACCTCCGACCGTTCCGCGAGCAGCGCGGGCAGCCCCGCCTGGCCCTGCCAGAAGGCATGACTGCCCACTGTGATCAGCTGCGACTTGGCCCGTGTGACCGCGACGTTCCATAGATTGACCTGGCTCGCCACCCAGTGCGTCGTACGCGGCGGAGTGTTGTCGGTGGCCACCGGGCTCAGGACCATGACGTCACGCTGCCCACCCTGGAAGGCGTGCACAGTGCCGACTCGCACCCGGTCATCATCCGCCCACACCCGGGCCAAAGCCTCCTTCTGAGCCTTGAACGGTGTCACCACCCCGATCGTTGCGTCCTCGGGCAGCCGGGCGAGCAGCTCATTCACGGATTCCCGTACCCGCCGAGCCTCTTCCGGGTTGCGCCAGGACTGCCCGCCACTTCCCCGAGCGGATTCGCCGTGCGGGACATCCACCCACCCCAGCACCGGGGCCGGGTCGGCGGCTCCCACAGGGTCGACCGCCGGGATCTGGTCCCGGACATCGGTGAGCACCTGCAACTGCCCCGTGTAGCAATAGCGGTTGACGAGGTCCGCGATCTGTGGATGGCACCGGTAGTGCTCGTCGAGCAGCAGGGCCGCATCGCCATGCTGGGCGGCCGCATGGTACGACGCGTACACGTGGTAGGTGAGTCGGTGGTCCTCCAGCTGCGCCGCGCTCAGCCCGGCCCGTACCCGTGCCTGCCTCTCCTGTTCTGCCGTGATTCCCGGGATGTGCCCGAGTTGCATGGGATCCCCGATGATCAGCGCCCGCTTGGCCCGGAAGAGCAGAGGCAACACCGAGGGGATCGAGCACTGGCTCGCCTCGTCGATCACGACAAGGTCGAAGAGTTTCGGTACGAGTTCGAGCTGACGTACCGAGTGTGTGCTGATGGCCCACCCCTTCAGGTGTGCCATCAGATTGCGCTGGCTCTTCTGGAAGCCGGAGCGCCGGCGCAGTGCCTGGAGCCGCTGACTCATCAGGGAACGTCCGCGGACCATCGCCTCGGCAGCCACGGCCTCGGCCAATTCGCCGGACACCTCCGACAGGTCGGCGCTGCTCGCCAACCGCGCCTGCTTCAGAGCCAGTTCGTCCCGGCCCAGGTGCTGCGGTAGGAGATCCCGGAGCTTCCACTCCACGGCGGTTGACTCCGTCAATTCGAGCAGGCGTTCGGACGACACGGGCCGCTCCGTGGCCCAGGCTGGCCAGGGGCTCGGCGGGGCTTCCGCGACCGAGGCGACGAAGGCGGACAGGGCGCGCCCTCTGCGCCACCGGCCGAAGGCGAACCAACGGGCGGTGGCGGCCTTCCGCGCCCGTTCCTCCCAACGCGCGAGCGCGGCTGGGCCCGCGGCCCACGCCCCTTCGAGCAACGCCACTGGCAGCCCGAGCCCCTCTGCCCGAAGAGCCCGGTCCCGCACCAGCTGCAGTAGCTGTGCCTCCTCGTCGACCAGCTGGGCCGCTTCCGCCCGGTGCGTGGCGGCTCGGGCGTGGCGGTTGCGGAGGTCACCGGTCACGGTCACCGAGCCACGAGCCGGCTTCTCGACCGGCTGGGCGAGCAGCTGCTCCAGTTTCGCGGCCTCGCGTTCCAGGGCTGCGATGTTCCCGGTCCGCATGAGCAGACCGGGTGAGATCGCGTCGCAGCGCTCGGCCACGACATTCACGGCCTCGTTGTTCGTGGAGGCGACGAGCACGGACTGCCCGGCGGCGACCGCCGTGGTGACCACCGCGGTCACGACCTCGCTCTTCCCGGTACCCGGAGGGCCGGTCGAGACGGTCAGCGGACGCGTCATCGCCGAAACGACCACCTGCTCCTGGCTCTCGTTGCACGGCCCCGGAGCCACCACGACTGGCGACGCGTGACCACGGGCATCAGCGCCGTCGTCTCCTCCGTTGAGGAGCGCACCCAGCGCGGTGCCGGGGATCTGTCCGGTCCGGGCGGAGATTTGGATCAGGTTGTCCACCAGAGCTTCGTTCGCGAGGCGTTCTACGCCTGTGGGCGCGAGGAGAACGGCGGCATTGTGCGCACCCGGTCGCAGCGAGCCCATGACGGAGCGGTCGCTGAGCGCGGACAGGTCGAGGGGCTCCAGTTCGGGAAGTCCGAGCCTTGTCAGGAGTTCCCGTACAGCCTTGACCATCTGGGCGCCGTTGCCCTCCTGCCAGGTCGGCTGCCAGTGGGAGACGAGGTCGGCGGCATCGTCGTCGGCAAGCAGCTCGGTGACCACACCGGTGTGCAAGGACGGCACCCCGCTCGGACGGAGCAGATCCCGGCCGTTTTCGTCGGGCGCGAGTTCCATCGGCTGGATCAGCAACGGGGCAATCCGTACCGTCGCGCGCCGTCGGCCGTCGGTGCGTTCCGGGAGCGTGACCGCCGGGAATCCGTACCAGTACTCCTGCGTTCCTGCCCCCTCCACCTGTGCACCGCTGTTCTTGGGCCTGGGCAGTTGCGCGGGGGCGGGCAGACCGGACCCGAGACCGGACTGTATCGTCTCCGAGCCCTGGCCCAGCAGGAAGTACGCCGAGCCCCGGCCGCTGTCCCGGTCGGGCGTCATGCCCGATGCCGCCTGCGCGCTGAGGCAGTGCGTGTAATAGCGTAGGAGCCGCTGCCAGTCGATGCCGTCCTGGGTGTCCCGGCCGACGAGCTGTCGGGCCTTCAGCAGGACGGGAGAGGCCAGCGCCGCCCTGGCAGAGATGTCGCGAGGAGGGGCGGGAAGGTTCACGGATCGGGCCACGGAGCGCGCCAGGGGCAGGGAGCGCGTCGCGCGGATCGTGGACTTGGTCGGACGCTGCTCCTCGGGCACACCGTTGCGCACCATCTGTGCGGTCAGGTACTCGAACAGGTCGTCCGGCGTGATCCAGCCGCTGTCCTTGATCCGCCCGCTGCGCAGGCCTTCCACGATCTCACCGGTAAAACGGGAGGTGCCGAGTGAGGAGCCCTCCGGGGCCATCGCCGAGGCGGCCTGGAGGGCGTCGGAGGCAGTGATGAAGTACACGCCGGTCGGCCGCAGCAGGGTACTTGGCGTGGGGCACTCACCTCTGTCTCCCACGCCTTTGGCGGTCCAGCCCTGAACGACTGATCCACTGGAGCAGCAGTCCAGCAGCACGACCTTCGATGAGGCCCGGCAGGACTGGAGCATGCGCTCCAGAAACTCGGCGGGGACGGCCGTTCCGGGCAGGTCGTCCGGGTCGGCGTCCCGCGTGAGGAAGTACAGCTGACCGTCAGCCTCGCAGAACTCCCCGTGGCCGCTGAAGTAGAGCAAGGCCGTCTCACTGGGCTGGCGCGCCTCCAGGAACTCCTCGATGGCGTACAACATTTCTGGCCGGGTCGGATCGGGGACCATGGCGCAGTCGTTGAACATGCCGATTTCGGTGCTCTCCAACACCGCCTGCATGTAATGCAGATCAGCCCGGACCGGCGGGAGATCACGGTAGCGGTCGCTGTCGTACGTGGATACGCCGATCAGCATGGCGTACCGGTCGTTCTCGCTCACTCCTGGCCCGATCCGTCCTCGTCAGCATCCGCATCTCCGCTGTTGTTGCCGCTGAGGAACCGCTCGATCAGCTGGTCGTTGGCGCGGACCTCCCTGCCGGAGACACGGAGCGTCGTGCCGTCGGGCCGCGTGATGACCACGGTCCGCTGCGGCACGCGGGCCAACCAGATCTGGATGCCGGCCGCGACCAGGGAGCCGCCGCTGAACACCAGGCCGATCAGTTCCGTGACCGGCCCTCCCTTGTCCGTGTCGGCAACGGTGTGCTGATGCGGGATGTCGAGCGCGGCCCGTGGATCGGCCTCGGCGAGGGTTGCGAGGAGTTCCCGGGCTTCTCGCCGGGCCCGCAACGGATCCTCGTCCATGAGGCTGATGCGATACCCGGCGGCCGTGTCGGTGTGAGTGGTGCCCACGTGTGCTGTCCCCCTTGGATCCCTCGTGTGCTGCACACACGGACCGACGACGGTATCGCTAGCCACTGACAGTCGGTCTGCCGTAGCCGAAACCCGCTGGTCAATGGCCTGAAACGCACATGGCTGTCCACTCGGTCGTACCGGTCGCGCCGACGAGTGGTCTGTCGTCACCCCGGAAGGGTCGGCCCACCAGAGTGTCGGCGCACAACTGGTCGGAGACATACCGCCACGACCCGCAGGCAACGTGACCAACGTCGGCTGGTGGACGACTGAGCGCAGGACCGACGTATCACCAAGCAGCGGCTGGCTGCCGATGCCACCCCTGTGTGGTGGGTTCAACAAGCACGCGCGGGGAAACGACGGTGCAGTCGCTCGACTCCGGCGCTTTCAGAGGAGGAAACGATGACTTGGCGATCGTCGTGCTGACGCCTGCGCGATGCCCTACTGTGCGTCGGAGGGGGCGGCAGGTACTCGAGGCCAACCTCTGTACCGAGTCGAAAACACGCTGTCTGAACTGGCCGAGAAGACCTTGGGTGACCGTTCCCGCGTCGGTTTGATCACGCTCGGCAGTGCGGACCACGGCTGGGGAGGGGACCTCGGTTTGCGACTCGCTGACTATGACGTGCGCCTGCCGGACCTGCTCTGGAAAGCGGACGAGAGCGATGTCCCGGCACAGCTGCGGGAGAGGTGTCCGACGCTGTACCAGGATGAGTGGGCAGCTGCCGTTCGTCTCCAAGTTGATCCTCCTGGCGGTAGTCGGAGTCCGAACCCGACGGTGCCGATCGGCAACCGCAGCTCCTCGCGAAGCCGGCTCGAGCGGCAGCCAGGGAGCGCTTTTGCCAGTCGCTGATCGCGATCGCGGAGTATGAGGTCGCAGAACCAACTCACAGCCCAACCGGCAAGTGCACGCCTGAGATGCGCGACTGAGACACCCGACAACGAGGAGGCTGCTCAGCACATAGCAGTCCTGTCCGGAGGGCCACCACAGTCATCGGTGCGGCTACGCCTGAGCTGCTCGGGCCTCTCGCTCGCGCAGGTACTCCTGAGTGCCGACGGCTGCCCTGCACCCGGCTGGTACTTGAGGAATTCCCGGAACTGAACCAGGAGGAGTGCCACGCCGTCATTCACGTCACGGGGCTGGTCCTCTTGCTTTCGAGGCGGCCAGTATGGCGGTAGAGCGTTCAGCAACTCACCAAAGGCCTGGAACCTATACAAGCGCGCCTGAATCCCATGGTGTTGGCCGGCCAACACCAGAGGGGCGGACAGTTGGCCAGCGCTGGGCTCATGGCCTCGTTCTTCCCGTTCGACGGGAACCACAAGTCCCGCTCGTCAATGACGCATTGATGACCCGGGCAACCACCCCCCTGACCTCCCCCTATAGCTCCCAGTGAGCACCGACGCACCGGTCGTTTTTTTGCTCAATGGTGAACGGGGAGCCAAGGGTTCGGCGGTGATTCGGGCTTACAGTCCTGTTTGACCGGCTCGATGACATTGTTCTGAGGCGAGAGACGTTCTCTGGAGAACGGGGGATCACGGTGCTGGAGACGGCGCAGTTATCGCAGGTGAACGACCAGGCGCAGGCGAACGGCCGAGAGTGGGTGAACGGTCAGGGGCACGGTGGCGGCGCTCACGCTCTAGGGCACGGCGGGGGCGTTCAAGGGCACGGGCACCGGACCGCGGGGGTGTTGGGGGAGTTACCGGCCCGGCCCGTGGTGCGGGTCATGTTGGTGGCGGAGCAGTCGGTGACGCGGGCCGGGTTGCGGTCGATATTGACGGCGGCGCCGGAGTTGCGGGTGGTCAGTAGTTTCGGGAATCCGAAGAAGGCCATCGAGGCGTCGCGCGAGGAGCAGCCCGAGGTCATCCTCGTCGGTACGCGGGAGGGGCTGACCGCGGATGCGGCGGCCGCTCAGCGGCTGGTGTCGGTGAACGGGGCGCCGGGGGCGAAGGCGATACTGCTGCATCCCGCGGAGACGAGTGTGGAGGTCTCGCAGGTTCTGACCGGGGGCGTTCACGGGTGTATCGATCCCGCGGTGGATGAGGAGCAGATCATTCGGGCGGTGACGACCGTGGCGATGGGCGGTGCGGTGTTCCTGCCGGCGCCCAAGGTGCAGCCGGTCGAGCTGACGCTGGCGATCGACGGGCCCAGTCCGGCCGAGGCCAGCCTGACCGAGCGGGAGCGGGCGGTGCTGGGCAAGCTCGCGCGGGGGCTGAGCAATGCGGAGATCGCCACGGAGTTGTTCCTGGCGGAGGCCACCGTCAAGAAGCATCTGACGCAGGCCATGCGGAAGATCGGGCAGCCGGACCGGCTGCGGGCCGGCTTGTACGCGTACCAGCACGGGATCTTCGAGTAGTCGATGAGTAGTCGTTGAGTCGTCGTCGCGTAGCTCCGCAGCGTTTGGGCGGGGGAGAGCGACGGGGTGCCGGTGGCACCTGGCGACCATGGGAGCAGGTGCGGAGACGATCGGGGAACCGTCGGGCGGGTGTGGCGATCGCGGGGTGGCCCGTACGCCTACCGGCCCGGGTTCTCGGCTGGTTGGCGCTGAGGTGGGTGGCACCTGACGGACCGGCCGCGGGCGACCATTGGAGTAGCTGCGGGTGACGATCGAGGAACCGCAAGTCTCCGAAGGTGTGTTCTGTCAGGTGTCAACCAGCGGTTAATTTTGTTTCGCTCTTTCGGTACGGCCGGCTGCCCGATATCGGCGGTCGGCGGGCCGCATCTCGCCATACGAACAGCGGGGGTCTCGTTGAGCGACTACACCGTCAGTCATGTCGAATTCCATGTCGGGGATGCCCGGCAAGCCGCCTATTACTACCGCACCGCATTCGGTTTTCACACAGTGGCCGAAGGGGGTCCGGAAACCGGGCTCGCGGACCGTAGGTCCATTCTTCTCGGGCAGGGGGACATTCGCCTCCTGATGACGTCCGATCTGACCTCCGACGGGCCGGTGGCCCGCTATGTGGCGCGCCACGGTGACGGGGTGGCGAACATCGCCCTGCGGACGGGCGATGCGGAGGGCACGTTCCGGCGGGCCGTCGAGCACGGGGCGGAGGTGGTGGCGGAGCCGGCCGAGGTCGAGTACGAGGACGGCACCGTCGCCCTGTCCGCCGCGGTCAGGGCGTTCGGGGACACCGTGCACACCTTTGTGCAGTACGAGGACGCGGGCCGGCAGTTGCCGCATCCTCGGCTGCGAGCGGCGGATGCGGATGCCGGTGCGCAGGCCGCCGGCGGCGAAGCGCGGTTGCATTCGCTCGATCATTTCGCCGTTTGTCTTCCGGCCGGTGAACTCGCCCGGACCGTGGCCTTTTACGAGAAGGGCCTCGGGTTCGACGAGGCCTTTGAGGAATTCATCGAGGTCGGGGACCAGGCGATGGAATCCAAGGTGGTGCGCAGCCCGTCCGGGGCCGTCACCTTGACGTTCCTGGAGCCCGATGTGCGGCGTAAGCCGGGGCAGATCGACACCTTCCTCGACGCGCACGGCGGCGCCGGCGTACAGCATCTGGCATTCGGTACGTCGGATATCGCCGCCGCCGTACCGCATATCGCCGGGCAGGGGGTGGAATTCCTGCACACGCCCGCCACGTACTACGACGCGGTGGAGGACCGGGTCGGCTCCCTCGGGGGCGATCTGGCGGTGCTGCGCGACCTGTGCGTGCTCGCCGACCGCGATGACTGGGGGCTGCTGTACCAGATCTTCACCCGCTCGCCGCACGCCCGGGGCACGTTCTTCCTCGAACTCATCGAGCGGCGCGGTGCGCAGACCTTCGGCAGCGGCAACATCAAGGGCCTCTACGAGGCGGTCGAGCGCGCCCAGGCCCTCACCGGCGCCACATGACGGACACCGGCACTGATCCAGCTACCGGCCCCGATCCAGTCACTGACACCGACCCCGCGGCCCGGCCGCTGACCGACGCCGATCCCGCCGCCCGGCCGCTGACCGACGCCGACCCCGCCGCCCGGCCGCCGTTGACCGGCCCCGATCCAGTAGCTGACACCGACCCCGCCGCCCGGCCGCTGACCGTCGCCGGATACGCCGCGCTCGCCAAGGACCGTCTGCCCGCGGCCACTTGGCACTACTTCCAGGGCGGCGCCGGCACGGAGAGCACCGTACGGGCCAACCGTGCCGCATACCGCCGGGTCCGGCTCCGGCCGCGGGTGCTGACCGACGTCTCCCGGTGCGAGCTGTCGACCACGGTGCTGGGGGATCCCATCGGCGCGCCCCTGGGCGTGGCGCCGATGGCGTACCACCAACTGGCCTGTGCCGAAGGGGAAGTGGCCACCGTGCGGGCGGCCGGCGCGCCCGGGCTGCGGATCCCGACCATCGTGAGCATCTTCGCCAGCCGGACCTTCGAGGACCTCGCCGCGCAGGCCACCGGACCGCTCTGGCTGCAGCTCTACTGGCTGCACCGGCGGGACGTGCTGCGCACGGTGGTGCGGCGCGCGGAGGCCGCCGGGTTCCGCGCCCTGGTGCTCACCGTGGACACCCCGCGGCTCGGCAGACGGCTGCGCGAGGTGCGCCACGGCTTCCATCTGCCCCCGCACATCGCCGCCCGCAACCTGGACGGCGAGGTCACCGGATTCCTGCACGACCGGCAGGACGGCAGTTCCGCCCTGGCCCGGCACGCCGACGCCTTCATCGACTCCTCGATCGGCTGGGCCGACCTGGAATGGCTGCGGGAACAGACCCGGCTGCCGCTCCTCCTCAAGGGCGTCCTCACCGCGGAGGACGCGGACCGCGCCGCCGGACTCGGCATCGACGGGATCGTCGTCTCCAACCACGGCGGCCGCCAACTCGACGGCGCCATCGCCACGTTGGACGCGCTGCCGGAGGTCGTGGCGGCGGTCGGCGGCCGCTGCCCGGTGTTCCTCGACGGGGGCATCCGCCACGGGACCGACGTGCTGAAGGCACTGGCGCTGGGCGCCCGGGCCGTCTTCGTCGGCAGACCCGTGCTGTGGGGGCTGGCCGCCGGCGGGGAGGCCGGGGCGCGCGAGGTGCTCACCCTGCTGCGGGACGAACTGGAGGACGCCATGGCGCTGGCCGGCCGCCCGTCCCTCGCCGCCCTCGGCCCGGAGCTGCTGGCCCGTGGCCCGGCCGCGGCGGCACCGAACGAATCGTACGAGGACCCGGATCTTCGGAAAGGACCATGATGACCACCGAGCCGTTCCAACTCAGCGACCACGACCGGGCGTTGCTGCCCACCGACGACGACGTGCAGTTCTACCAGGAGCACGGCTGGTACCTGTCGAAGAAGCTGCTGACCGACGACGAGGTCGACACGCTCGTCGAGGCCAGTGAGCGGTTCTACGCCGGTCACCGGGACCGGACCCTGCCGGTCCGGCCGCCGCGGCTGGCGTACTGGGAGCCGGAGAAGGGCGATGTCCACCGGCACAACGACTACATCTTCTACGAGGACGACACGATCCGGCGCATCCTGTCCAAGCCGCTGATCGGGGCGGTCGCCGCGCGCATCGCGGAGACCAGCCAGATACGGCTGTGGAACAGCACCCTGATCTACAAGCCGCCGCGGCCCGAGGACGAGGGCAACATCGTGCCCTGGCACTTCGACCGCCACTACTGGCAGACCTGCACCTCCGACGAGATGCTGACCGCCTTCATCCCCTTCCACGACTGTGACGAGGAGATGGGCACCATCACCATGGTCGACGGCAGCCACCGCTGGAAGGAGATCGGCGGCAACGACGCGACCACCAAGCACTTCGCCGAGCGGGACCGCTCCGAACTGGACGAGATGCTGGAGGAGAACGCCGCCTTCAACAACGTCACGGTCCGCAAGGTGCCCGTCGTCATCCCGAAGGGGCACATCAGCTTCCACCACTGCCGCACCTACCACGGCAGCGGGCTCAACCGGAGCGACCGCCCGCGCCGGGCGATCTCCTTCCACCTCCAGGACCGGACGAACCAGTGGCGGCCGTTCGAGATCTCCACCGGCGAGCGGGTCGTCTACAACAACGACGTGCTCGTCCGTAAGGACGCGAACGGCAACCCCGACTACGCGGACCCGGACTTCTGCCCGGTGCTCTGGCAGGAGCAGGCGTAATGCCGCGGCCCGGACCGGATGCCGAGCTCAGGCCGGCCGATCTGCACTCGTCCCTCTCGGACCCGCTGCTCGACGTGATGAACTTCCTCAACGAGGTCACGCTGCGGTACCCCGAGGCGATCTCCTTCGGTCCGGGCCGCCCCTACGACGGGTTCTTCGAGGTGGACCGGATCGGCGGCTACCTCGACACCTACACGCGCCACCTGGAGCAGGACCTCGGCCGCACCCCCGAAGAGGTGCGCACCGCGCTGTTCCAGTACGGGCGCACCAACGGCCAGATCCACGAGCTGGTGGCCCGCACCATCGCGCACGACGAAGGCATCCACACCGACCCGTCGGCCGTCGTGGTCACGGTCGGCTGCCAGGAGGCGATGCTGCTGGTCCTGCGGGCGCTGATCACCGGCCCGGACGATGTCCTGCTGGTCACCGACCCCGGCTACGTCGGCATCACGGGCGCCGCCCGGCTGCTGGACGCCACGACCGTGCCGGTGCCCGAGGACGACACCGGACTGGACCTCGACGCGCTGCGCACCACCGTCCGCGAACTCCGCGCCCGGGGCAAGCGGCCGCGCGCCGTGTATGTGATCCCCGACTTCGCCAACCCCTCCGGGGCGTCGATGCCCACGGAGAAGCGGCACGCACTGCTCGAACTCGCCGCGGATCAGGACCTGTTGCTGCTGGAGGACAACCCGTACGGGTTCTTCAGCCGCACCGGGGAGCAGCGGCCCACCCTGAAGTCGCTGGACACCCGGCACCGGGTGATCTACTTCGGTTCGTTCGCCAAGACCTGCTTCCCGGGCGCCCGGGTCGGCTACGTCATCGCCGACCAGCCGGTCGTCGGCGAGAACGGCGGGCGCACACTGCTCGCCGACGAGCTGTCGAAGATCAAGAGCATGGTCACGGTGAACACCCCGGCGATCGCCCAGGCGGCCATCGGGGGCATGCTCCTCGCGCACGGGTGCCGGCTGCGCGATGCCAACAAGGACCTCATCGACTTCTACCGCGGCAACATGGAGGCGCTGCTGGCCGCGCTCGCCCGCCACCTGCCGCAGGACCGGTGGGGGGTGCGGTGGAACGTGCCGGAGGGCGGGTTCTTCCTCGTCCTGACCCTGCCGTTCGCCGCCGACAACGCCTTCCTGGAGGAATCGGCCCGCGATCACGGCGTCATCTGGACCCCGATGAGCTACTTCTACCTGGGCGACGGGGGAGAGCGGCAACTACGGCTGTCCGCCAGCTACTTGACACCCGAGCGGATCGAGGAAGGGGTGCGCCGGCTCGCCGCGCACATCATCCGGCGGATCACCCAGGGGCACTAGATGGCCGCGAACGCACTGCGCACCGTCGCCGTCGTCGGCACCGGGCTCATCGGCACCTCCGTCGCCCTCGCCCTGACGGCGCGGGGCCTTACCACCCATCTCCTCGACCGGGACGGCGCCGCGGCCCGGACCGCCGCCGCGCTGGGCGCCGGTACGGCCGGCCCGCCGCCCGACCCGGTGGACCTGGCGGTGCTCGCCGTACCACCCGGGAGCGTGGCCGGCGTCCTGGAGGAACACCAGAAGAACGGTCTGGCGCGGGCGTACACCGACGTCGCCAGCGTGAAGGGCCCGCCGCTGGACGAGATCGCGGCCCGCGGCGGTGACCTGGGCTCCTTCGTCGGCGGCCACCCGATGGCGGGGCGGGAACGCTCGGGTCCGCTGGCGGCCCGGGCCGAGCTGTTCGAGGGCCGGCCCTGGGTGCTCACGCCCGACCCGGCGACCGAACCCGCCGTCCTGGGGCGGGCGCTGGAACTGGTCCGGCTGTGCGGCGCGCTGCCGGTCGTCCTCGGTGCCGAGGCCCATGACCACGCCGTCGCACTCATCTCCCATGTCCCGCACCTCCTCGCCACCTTGATGGCGGCCCGGCTGGCCGACGGGGAAGAGGTGGCGCTGCGGCTCGCCGGCCAGGGCCTGCGCGATGTCACCCGGATCGCCGCCGGCGACGCCGGACTGTGGACGGACATCCTCACGACCAACGCGGAGGCCGTGGCGGCCGTGCTGGACGGGCTCGCCGCCGACCTGGACGCCGTACGCCGCGCGCTGCGGGAGCCGGCCCCGGCGGAGCTGACCGCACTGCTCGAACGGGGCAACACGGGATATGCCCGGATCCCCGGCAAACACGGCGGAACTGCCGTAGCGTACGCATCGGTTCGGGTGGTCCTGCGCGACCGGGCGGGTGAGCTGGCCCGACTGCTCGCCGCCGCCTCGGCGGTGGGGGCGAACATCGAGGACGTCCGCCTGGAACACGCCACGGACGGCTCCGCCGGGCTGGCGGAACTCCTGGTGGCGGACGAGTCGGCCGGCACCCTCACGGCCGAACTCCGGCGCCGCGAGTGGACCGTCCACGTCTAGCGCGCCGCGCGTGACCCCCGAGCCATCCCGGGCCGCACCGGCCCTCGTCGAGCGAAACCAGGAGTACGACCGTGCGGGCAGCAGTGATGTTCGGGGCAGGGGACGTCCAGGTGAAGGAGGTGCCCGACGCCCGGATCGACCGGCCGACCGACGCCGTGGTGCGGGTCACCCACGCCGCGATCTGCGGCAGCGACCTGTGGCGCTACGGCAAGATGCCGCCCAACCCGGACGGGGTGCGGATCGGGCACGAATTCATCGGCGTGGTCGAGGAGACCGGCGCCGAGGTCACCTCCGTACGCCGCGGAGACCTCGTCCTCGCGCCCTTCAAGTGGTCCGACGGCACCTGCGAGTTCTGCCGCGACGGGCTGCCCAACTCCTGCCCGGACGGCGGCTTCTGGGGCGGCGAGCTGGACGGCGGCCAGGGCGAGGCGGTCCGCGTCCCGCTGGCCGACGGCACGCTCCTCCCGCTCCCGATGGAGCCGGACGACTCCCGGGTGCCGGCGGTGCTGGCCCTGTCCGACGTGCTGTGCACCGGCCACCACGCGGCCCGCGCCGCGCAGGTCGGGCCCGGCCGGACCGTCGCCGTGGTGGGGGACGGCGCGGTCGGGCTGTGCGGCGTGCTGGCCGCCTCCCGGCTCGGCGCGGAGCGCATCATCGTCCTCGGCCGGCACACCGCGCGGACCGATCTCGCGCGGCGGTTCGGTGCCGTCGAGGTGGTGCCGGAGCGCGGCGCGGAAGCCGTCGAGCGGGTCAAGGAGCTCACCGGCGGCCACGGCGCGCACGCGGTGCTGGAGTGCGTCGGGACCGGCGCGGCCCTGCGGGACGCGCTGGACATGGCCCGCCCCGGTGGCGCGGTCGGCTACGTCGGGGTGCCCCAGGACGGCGAGGGCGTCGACGTACGGCGCTTCTACCGCCGTAACGTCACCCTCGCCGGCGGCGTCGCCCCGGCCCGGGCCTACGCGCCCGAGCTCCTCCCCGATGTGCTGTCCGGACGTCTCGACGCATCCGCGATCTTCGACCGCACCATCGGGCTGGACGGCGTCGCCGACGGCTACAAGGCCATGGCCGCACGCGAGGCCCTCAAGGTGCTCATCCGCCCCTGAGGAACCTTGCGTCCCTTCGTTCCGCGCCCCGCTTCCCGGCCGCACCGGGAAGCGGGGCGCCTGTCCGTGCCGGGAAGAGGGGCGTACGTCCGCACCGGGGAGCGGGGGCGCACGTCCGTGCCGGCGCCTTGCGGCGTCAGCCGCCCGTCGAACTCAGCTCGCCGTTGAACACCGTCACCGCCTGCCCCAGCAGGGTCACCCGGTCGCCGCGCAGCTCGACGCCCACCCGGCCGCCGCGCGGGGACAGTTGACGGCCGGTCAGCTCGGTCCGGCCGAGCCGCTCGGACCAGAAGGGCGCCAGTACGCAGTGGGCGGCGCCGGTGACGGGGTCCTCGGGTATGCCGGCGGCCGGGGCGAAGACCCGGGAGACGAAGTCGTGGTCGGCGCCCGCGGGGGCGGCCGCGGTCACGATGACCGCCCGGCCGCTGAACGCGGCCAGCGCCACGATGTCCGGGGACAGGTCCCGCACGGCGGCCGCCTCCGCCAGTTCCACCAGCAGGTCGTGCCGGGCCCGGCCGGTCCACACCGGGTCGGTGCCCAGAGCCTTGGCCAGCCCGGCCGGTACCGGCTCGGCGGCCGGCGGGTCCGCCGGGAAGTCCAGGGTGATGTCACCGCGGCCGTGCCGCCGGGCGGTGAGCACCCCGCTCAGCGTCTCGAAGCGCAGGGTCGCGTCACGGGCGGCGGCCCGGGTGGTGTGGAGCACGTGGGCGGTGGCCAGCGTGGCGTGTCCGCAGAGGTCCACCTCCACCGTGGGCGTGAACCACCGCAGGCCGTAGGAGTCCTCCGCGACGCGGTGCACGAAAGCGGTTTCCGACAAATTGAGTTCGGCGGCGACCTGCTGCATCCAGGCCACCTCGGCCGGCTTCTCCAGCAGACACACACCGGCGGGATTACCGGCGAACGGCCGGTCGGTGAACGCATCGACGATGAAGGTGCGCATGGCCCGAAGCTACTGCCGGTAAGACGCCAAGGGGTGAAATGAGAGCACTTGCCGCTGTTGGTACCGCATTACGGCGCCCATCGGAGCAGGGGGAACGGTCCGAGAGGAGCCTGTTTACGCCTCCACACGATCACTAGGATTCCCATCCGAACGTCGAACCGCCGGCCACCGCCACGGAATCGAGGCGGCGGGCCCAGGGGGCGCATTCCGCGTCCGGAAGGGCATGCATGCAGACCACGGAAGCCAAAGTCCCACCCTTACTTCTCGCGGTGCTCATCTCCCTGAGCGTGGGCGGCCTGATGTCCTCCGACATCAATCTCCCCGGCCTGGCACAGACCGCCCACGCCCTCGGTAGCTCCGTCTCCGCGGTCCAGGCGACCTTCAGCCCGTATCTGATCGGCCTGCTCGTCGCCCAACTCCTCTACGGCCCCTGGTCCGACGCGATCGGCCGGCGGCGGCTGGTCATCGGCGGCTTCACGCTGTACGCGGTGGCCTCGCTCGGCTGCGCCCTCTCCCCGAACATCGCGGTCTTCGCCGCCGCCCGGCTGCTCCAGGCCCTCGGCGCGGGCGCCGGACTCGTCCTGGCCCGGGCCATCGTCGGTGACCTCTACGGCCAGCAGACCGCGGCCCGCGTCTTCACCACGATCATGCCGGTGGTCGGCGCCTCACCGGCCATCTCCCCGCTCATGGGCGGCTATCTGACGACCTACCTCTCCTGGCGCGCGCCGTTCTTCCTGACCGCGGTGATCGCCCTGGTCACCGTGCTCGCCGTGGTGCTCCGGGTGCCCGAGTCGCTGCCCACGGAACGCCGCGCACGCCGGCTGCGCACGACGGTGGGGAACTACCGCCGGCTGCTGCTGAGCGGAAAGTTCTGGGGCTACGGCCTCAACCTCGGTGTGGGGTACGCCGTTTACACCGGCTATCTGGTCGCCTCACCGGTGATCTTCCAGCGCCTGGGCATGAGCACCGAGATCAACGGCTACTGCTACATCAGCATCGCCGCCGCGTACATCACCGGCAACCTCGTCTCGCGCCGCCTGGTCAAGCGCCACTCCATCGACCGGCTGCTCGTCCGGGGCCATCTGATCTTCTCCAGCGGCGCCCTGGTGCTGCTGGTGGTGGGGCTGACCGATCCGCAGACCCCCTGGCCGCTGCTGGTGCTGATGACGGCCGTGACCATCGGCAACGGCTTCCTCTTCCCGATGTCCGTGGCGGGCGGGGTGACCTCCTTCCCCGCCATGGCCGGCGCCGCGTCCGGACTGCTGGGGGCGGTCCAGATGGCCGGCGGCAGCTTCTCGTCCCTGGTCGTCAGCAAGATCCCGCCGGACATCAGGTCGTTCGCGATCCTGGTGGCGGTCCTCGCGCTGACCGGACTGACCGCATACCACTGCCTCCGGGTCCGCACGGCCCGTTCCGCCACCGCATCCGACGCACCACAGGCGGCCCCGCCCGCCGCGCCGGTGGCCTCCGCAACACCGACCGACGAATGACCACCACGTATTCGCATACGCATGATTGAGGGGAAAACCGCCATGGGTCAGGTCTCACGCCGTCTGGAAGAACTCGGACTGACGCTGCCGCCGCTGCTGCCGAAGCTGGCGAATTACGTGCCGACGAAGACGGTCGGCGATCTCGTCTTCGTCTCCGGTCACGGCCCGCTGAATCCGGACGGCTCGGTGAAATACCGGGGACGCCTGGGCGCGGATTTCACCATCGACGAGGGCAAGGAAGCCGCCCGGCTCGTCACCCTGAACATCCTCTCCGCCCTCAACGCCGAACTCGGTGATCTCGACCGGATACGGGAATTCGTCAAACTGCTCGTCATGGTGCAGTCCGCCCCCGATTTCCAGGAACAGCACGTGGTCGCGGAGGGCGCCTCCGACCTCCTCACCGACGTCTTCGGCGCCGAACGCGGCTCACACGCCCGCTCCGCCGTCGGCATGATGGCCCTCCCCTTCGGCATCGCGGTCGAAATCGAGGCCGTGGTACGCATCGACGCCTGATACGCCCGCTGTGCACCCTCTTCCGCGGCTCAACCGTCCCGGAAGAGGGTGAGCCACGGCAGCAGATCCTCCCGGAGCTCGGGGTCGCGCACGCCCAGACCGTCCCGCGGCGCGAGGCAGCGGATGCCCACCTTCCCGTGGTGGCGGCCCGCCCGTACGGTGGCCACGGCCTCGGCGGTGGCCTCCAGGGGGTGGGTGACGGACAGGGGCGGATGGATACGGCCCTTGAGGACGAGCCGGTTGGCCTCCCACGCCTCCCGGTAGCTGGCGAAGTGCGTACCGAGGATCCGCTTGAGCCCGGTCCACAGGGAGCGGTTGTCGTAGAGGTGCCCCGGGCCCGTGGTGGAGGCGCAGGTGACCACGGTGCCACCGCGCCGGACCGCGTACACCGAAGCGGCGAAGGTGTCCCGGCCCGGGTGCTCGAAGACGATGTCGGGATCCTCCCCACCGGTGAGGTCCCGAACGTGCCGGGCGAAGCGCCGCCATTCACCCGGGTCCGGGGTCTCCGGGTCCTTCCAGAACTGATAGTCCTCGGCCCTGCGGTCGATGACCAGGTCCGCGCCCATCCCGTGGCACAGTGCGGCCTTCTCCGGCGACGAGACGACACACACCGGCGTGGCCCCGCCGGCGAGCGCGTACTGCGTGGCGAACGAGCCCAGCCCGCCCGCCGCACCCCAGATCAGGACGGTGTCCCCCTGCTTCATCGCCGCACCGTTGTGGGACACGAGCTGCCGGTACGCGGTGGAGTTCACCAGCCCGCAGCAGGCGGCCTCCTCCCACGTCAGATGGGGCGGCTTGGGCATCAACTGGGCGGCCTTGACCAGCGCGAGCTCCGCCAGCCCGCCGAAGTTCGTCTCATGGCCCCAGATGCGCTGCGCGGGACCGGGCGCCGCGTCGTCGTGGCCGTCCGGGGCCTCCAGCTCCACCACGAGACAGTGCGCCACGACCTCGTCACCGGGCCGCCAGTGGCTGACGCCGGGACCGGTGCGCAGGACCACGCCGGAGAGGTCCGACCCCAGGACGTGGTACGGCAGGTCGTGCCGCCGCCCGGCCGGCGATCTGCGGGCGTACTCCGCGAGGAAGCGGAATGTCGGCTCCGGCTCGAACAGCGCGGACCCGACGGTGCGGTGGTTGACCGACGAGGCCATCACCGCGACCAGCACCTCGGCGTGCCCCGGCTCTGGCACCGGCACCTCGTCGAGGTACAGCGAGGCACGCGGGTCACGCTCGCTGTGCGGGACCCCGACGAACAGCCCGGCGTCCTCCCGGTGCACGGTCACCGCCCGGTACGTCCGCGGCAGGGACAGACCGGCAAGCTCCCGGGCCGTGACGTCCGGATCGAGCAGTGCGCTGACGAGCTCGTGCACGGTGCGACTCCCACGCGACTGACGGTGCCTCTTTCACGTGCCTCTGCGACACCGCCATGGAAGCCCACCCTCCCCACCCAAGCCAGAAAAACCACCCTAAACCACCCATAAGGCCGTTCCGCTGCGCTTGGCTTGGCCTCCCACGTACCCGTTTGTCCCGCCGTCGGGGTTGCTCGCCGTGGCCGCTTTGCGGCGCCTCCCACGTACCCGTCCGCTGCGCCGCGGGGCGTCTCGCCGTTGCGCGCTTTGCGGCGCCTCGCACGTACCTTGCCGTCCCGCCGCGGGGCCTGTTCGCCGTTGCGCCTGGCGGCGGGCGTGGTGTCTTTGGGTGCGGTGCCGGCCCTCCAGACTTCGTCCTCCGGTCCAGCCCCTCCCGTTGGTGGGGGGAGAGGTTGGTGGGGGCGGGCGTTGTTCGGGAAGTTCCGCGTGTCGGGGGGTGTCGTGGGGTGACGGGAATACCTCACTGTTCCCGTGGCGTTGAGGCCCGCAAGGGGCATTCGCGTCCCCTACGGGATCTGTTCGGCCCCGCCCTAAGGGCCCCCACGCCCGCCCCCACCGCCCTTAATTTCCCCCCAACGGGAGGGGACGGGCCGGAGGG